>NZ_CALVGO010000023.1 GCF_944327125.1 uncultured Faecalicoccus sp. | reverse complement strand
AACATATAAAAGATGGTTCCAAAAGCTATCGATACCAGCATGTTCTTTTTCCATTTGTGCAAAATAACGGTCAATCCGATCGCCAGGATCTCCGGAACGGCATGGTTCCCATCAAAAAGACTGACATTCCGCAGACAGTAGACCACCAATAACCCAAACAAGGCCCCCGGAAGCACCGTACCTAAATACTGGATATATTTTGGTGTTTCTTTATTGTCCGGAAAGATCAGAAACGGAAGAAATCTTGTCAGCATCGTTCCCAATACACACATCGATATCGTCACGATCTGTTCCATTAACGTCATGAAGATCCCTCCTTTTTTCTTGCCAAAGACAAAATGATCAGGATCATCGCCATGGCAGGGATCATAAAATTGTCCGCTCCAAAGAAAACTAGAGCCGCAAACGAAACGATCAGTCCGGTGTAAGAACTGAAATGTCTTTTCTCCTTGGACCACTGATTCAGAAAGATCACCACAAACATGGCGGTCATCACAAAATCGATCCCTTCTGTGTTAAAAGAAATCAAAGAGCCAAACAGACCACCTAAAGTCGCCCCGGTCACCCAGTAGATCTGATTCAAAAGCGTCACAAAGAACATAAACCATCCTTTGTCGACATCATCTGGAATATCGGCTGTATAGTTTATGGAGAACGATTCATCACACATGCCAAAGATCAGATACAGTTTCTTGAGTCCTGTCGACTTGAACTTATCCAACATGGAAATGCCATAAAAAATATGCCGGGCATTCAGAACCAAGGTCACGATCAAAGCCTGCAGAGGATCAAAGGCCCCCAATAAAAGATTCACGGCGACAAATTCAACACTGCCGGCAAAAATGGTCATGGCCATCAACATAGGATACCAGAAACTAAACCCGGAAACATGCATATAGATTCCATAAGACATGCCCAAAAATAAAAAGCCTGTCATGATGGGAATCGTATAGGGAAATGCGCATTTTAAAGCTTTTAACTTCATATCCTTTACGATATCATGACAGACTATATCATTCAACCGGTGATCCAGAACGCATCAGCACTTTGCCTTTCGCAATGACGGTATCCAGGCTCAGATCTCTGTTCCAAATTAGAAGATCGGCATCGCTATGCTCTTTAAGCGATCCTTTTTTCGGGTACAGTTCCAATGCCGTGGCTACATTGATCGTCCCCAAAGCTAAAGCTTTCTCAAATTCCATGGATTTTTTCTGACATAAATACTTGATTTGTTTATAAATTGAATCCACCGGACTGGTCCCAATCTTGATCAGATTACCTGCTTTATCATATTGTGACCAGCTTCCCTGACCATCGGAACTGATTGTGATCTTATCCCAGGGAACCTTTCTTTCCATGGCCTTTTCAAGAGCCTGCGCTGTCCTTTCTGGATCATCACATGTCAAATCGATCGTACCTCCCTGTTTCGCAAATTCACAAGCTTGCTCAAAGAGTTTTTCATTTCGTGATATATGCGTCGGCTGAAAGGTCTTGACAGGGACTGACGTCTTCTTTAAGATCTCAAAAACCTGGTCAAGACCATAAGGCTCATCGCCCATATGCAGTGTCAGGCATCCCACTTTTTTTCCGATCATGCCCGCTGTCCTGACCTCACTGGCTAAACGAAGCAATTCATCATAAGAAATATGGCTGGATCGATGATCGCTCAACGCCAGTTTACAGCCCAATATTTCATCAATAAACACAATATCTTTCCCCACTGAACCCGTCAGGGTAACAGGAGGATAGCCATAAGAGCCGGTCATACAGTAGACCGAAAATCCGTATTCTTTTAAAGCTTTCGCGTAGGCAACCAGATTATCCACATTTCTTGTGATTCCGTCCGTTCCCAGTAAGCCAACGACACTGGTCAGACCGCCCTGAATCAGATCCAGCGGTTCGACCCTTGAACTCTGCGTCAGAAACCCACCTTCTCCGCCACCGCCAATCACATGGATATGACGATCGATCAGTCCTGGTGTCACCAGTTTCCCTTCGGCATCGATCACTTCACAATCCATATCAAGATGCGTCCCGATTTTTTCTACCCCCTGTGAAATCAGAAGATCTCTGATTCCTACATGTTTTGGGGAATAAAGATCCCCTCCCTTGATCAGTAACATATTCCACCTCCAAAAAACAGGTCTAACGACCTGCCTTTTTGATCCATTCTCGGGTCTTCATCAATTCTTCAGGAAACGATTTAAAATCTTTCAATTTCCATGTCCAGTTTTGATCACTCAATGTGCCTGGAAGATTGATTCTTGCCTCTTCTTTGTATCCGCAGATATCCCATACCGGAAGAATCACCAGATCGGCAGGGGTATCCAATGCAAAATGACAAACGATGTCATAGAAAGCTCTTTCCGTATAACCCTTCTTTTTGAAAAAGCGCCGTAAGGAGATTCGCCGGTTTGAATCATACTGTCCGTATTCCTGCATCAGAGTTGCGTTATCGTGTGTTCCCGTATAGAGAACCTTGTTGGAAGATACCGGCTTCTTTAAAAGTTTGGCTTCCATCTTGAACAGTAACACTTCCATGCCCGGAATATGGTACGCATCGGCCAGCTCTGTCACTTCTTTGCGAATGATGCCCAGATCTTCGGCAATCAGATCCACTTCCGGACTGGTCGCCAAAATGGCATCCAACAGTTTCCCTTGCGGTCCGATGATCCACTTTCCTTCAATGGCTGTGGGACAATCCGCCGGGATCTTCCAGTAAGTATCAAAAGCTCGGAAATGATCGATGCGGATCTTGTCAAAGTAGTGATTGGTCCAGCGGATCCGGTCACACCAGAAAGAAAAGCCGTCTTTTTCCTGAGCCTCAAAATCATAGATCGGCATCCCCCAGCGCTGTCCGGTCTCGCTGAAATAATCCGGCGGGCACCCAGCCACAAACTCAGGATCTCCTTGTTCATCCAACAAAAAGAATTCCTTGTGAGCCCATACATCGGCACTGTCATAGTCCACATAAAAAGGAACATCGCCCATGAGCTCCAGCCCTTTTTTATGCGCATAGGCAATCACTTCATCAAACTGACTGTAAAAGATAAACTGTAAGAATCGGTAATAATCCAGCTGTTCCTGGTAATCTTCCAGATCGATATCATGATTCTTCGGATAATCCCGATATTCTTCATCCCACTCGTTCCAGCAGATCCCGTCATGAAGATCGTGAAACAGCTGGTAAGTGACCCAGTCTTCCAGCCAGAACGCCCTCGTTAAAAATTCTTCGTATTCTTTTTGAAACGAAGAAAAATTCTTTTTAAAGGTCTTGAACGCTTTCTCAAAATATTTTGTCTTAAAATCGCGGACTTCATTGTAGTCCACGCGGTTTTTAAATTTATTACAGTTTACGATCGAACTCTGCGTCAAAAGGCCCATCTCCGCCAACCGATCGATATTGATATAGATCGGATCACCGGCAAAGCTGGAAAGATTCTGGTAAGGCGAATGCGTAAAACCGGTCACCTGCAGCGGCAGCATCTGCCACACTTTATATCCCGCCTGGGCGATGCAATCGATCATTTTCAACGTTTTGGATCCGAAATCTCCGATCCCCTGGTTTCCTGGTACAGAAAACAAAGGGCATAGTATGCCTGCTTGTTTTTTCATGTCTGTAACCCCTTTCAATATTTAGATTTTAACACATTTCCCTAAGAAAAAGTAAAAAAACATGATTTATTGATACACTTCCCTCTATCTTTTCTTTGGCTTGAACACTCACCGTTCATTATTCCAAGATCCTCCCTCATTGCGATTCCTATAAAAAGCTGTAAAATAAATTCGAGGGAACAATATGACATTGATGATCGCATTTTGTATATGGTGTCTTTGCGGAATCTTCTTTATAGGTATAGGCATCTTCTGCAGACAGTCGAAAAAGCCAATGGGATTCTGGGCCAATGACAAAGCGCCCAAAGTCAAAGATATCAAAGGCTACAACCGAGCCTTAGGAAAATGTTGGATCACTTATGGAAGCATATTCATTCTGATTGGATTTCCTATTTTATTCAGCCAGGATTCTTTATGGATCCTAGTCCCTGTATTGGGGACTCTTTTTGATACCTTAGCTTTGATCCTGGCATACACCATGATCGTCACACCTCGTTATATCGAATAAAAAAGCTGTGTGAAACCTCTTTTGATCCGAGGTTTCACACAGCTTTTTATTTTTCAACTTCAAATACCACAGCCCCTAACGCCGGTACATTGATTTCAATCATATACGGCTGATTATGGCGAGGGACCCGAATGGAATGACGAACCTGCGGTTCTTCATTGGCCCACGTTCCATGATATTTTTTCCATTGTGTATTCACAACTTCTTTATAAACACCTTTGTCTGGTACACCAAACTGCTGGTGGTCGTATCCATTGGTCGAGAAGTTCAAGATCACAACATAATCTTTTTTCTCTCCGCGGCGGATATAAGAGAACAAATTCTGTGATTTGTTATCGGCATCGATCCACTGGAAGCTTGACCAGTCATAATCTTTGTTCCAGAAGGCATCGTTGGAAACATATAGATTGCCCAGATCTTCAAAGAACCGTTCAAAGGAATCATGCATCGGATATTCGCGCAAGAACCAGTCACAGCTCTTTTGTTCATCCCATTCACGAAGCTGTCCGATATCGTTGCCCATAAAGTTCAGTTTTTTGCCCGGATGCGTAAACATATAAACATACAAAGCACGGGCCTGGGCAAACTTGTCATCATAGCTTCCCCACATCTTATCTACGATCGTGCATTTTCCATGCACGACTTCATCATGACTGAACGGAAGGATAAAACGTTCCGAATAGAAATACGCCATAGAGAACGTTAAATCATAATGATGCCACTGACGGTAGATTGGATCTCGTTTTAAATAATCCAGAGTATCGTTCATCCAGCCCATATCCCATTTATAGTCAAATCCCAGACCGCCGTCAAAGGTCGATTTGGTGACATTTGGAAAATCGGTTGAATCTTCGGCAATCAACATGATCTTGCCTTCGTGCGCTTCATTGAGCATATAGTTCATACGCTTCATGAAATCACAGGCTCCCTCATTGACCCCGTTGTTCTTATTTCCGTGCCAGTAGATCGCGTTACTGATGGCATCCATACGCAAGCCGTCAAAATGATAAACTTCCAGCCAGAAGTTGGCGGCACTCATCAAGAAAGATCGTACCTCTTCTTTCCAAAGGTTGAAGTTCAATGTCCCCCATTGAGAATTGGCGTCTTCTTCTTTGTCGTATTCATAGGTTGGCGTCCCGTCAAAAAGACGAAGTGCATAATCATCGCGTACAAAGTGAACCGGTACAAAGTCCATGATCACTCCGATGCCGGCCTTGTGCAGCTCGTTGACAAAGTGCATCAGCTGATCGTTGGTTCCGTAGCGGGAAGTGCTGGAGAAATATCCTGTACACTGATAGCCCCAGGAACCATCGAAAGGATACTCATTCAACGGCATGACTTCCACATGGGTATAATGTTTCTGCTGGCAATGAATGATCAGTTCCTGAATGATTTGATCGTAATGTACAAAATCTTCCATGTCTTCGTCCTTGATCCAGCTGCCGACATGCATTTCATAAATATTGACCGGTGAATCAAATCCCTTATTTCTTGTCTTCATCCATTCCTGATCTTCCCATTGATCAAACTTCAAAGAAGAAATGATACTGGCGTTGTTGGGACGAAGTTCACTGTAAAAGGCATAAGGATCGACCTTGTCGATCACATCCCCATTGGCACGAACAACACGGTATTTATAAGAATCGCCTTCTTTGGCATTTCTAACCGTACAAGACCAGATTCCCTGGTCATCTTTTTTCATCACATTTTTCTTATCGTCCCAGTTATTAAACGTTCCCACAACCGAAATTGACTGGGCGTGCGGTGCCCACACCTTGAATTCCACTGATTTTGGTTTTACATGGGCTCCGAAAATATTATAAGCTCGTAATTCGCGGCCTTCGAAAAAAGCCTGTGTTTTTTTATGGTCCATAATTCGAACCTCCTTAGTCACTTTTTATTCTACAACGGTTTCCGAACAGAGAAAAGGTACTTTTTTAAGAAAATGATAACGATTACACAATTTTGATGAACTGTAAAAAAGGCCGTTACGGCCTTATCGTTTTCTTATATTCATTTAAGATCTCTTTAAGATCCTGGAGGGTATTCATCGAAGAACACTGGTTTTTAAATTCCCGGGCATGCGGCAGTCCCTTCAGATACCAGGAAGCCAGTCCCCGCATCTCACGGATGGCGATCGTTTCTGACTTGGTGTCGATCAGACCCTGGGCATGTTTTAAACAGATTTCAATTCGGTCTTCGATGGAAAACTCATGATGTTCTCCACATAGAGAATCCACACACTCCTGAATCAAAAACGGATTTCCGATGATCCCTCTTCCGATCATGACCCCATCGCACCCTGTCTCATTCATCATGCGATGAAAATCTTCCACGCTTCGTACATCTCCGTTTCCGATCACCGGAATTCTTACGGCCTCCTTAACTTTTTTGATATACGTCCAGTCGGCTTTCCCTTCATACATTTGCGAACGGGTCCGACCATGCACGGTAATAGCTTTGACACCGGCTTCTTCCAAAGCTTGGGCCAGCTCTACGCAGTTGATATGATCTTTGTCAAATCCTATCCGCATTTTTACGGTCACCGGTTTTGAAACCGCCTGAACGACATGACCCATCAGATCTTTGGCATAGTCAATATCCTTCATCAAATAGCTTCCCGCCTGCGCCTTGATCACCTTGTTGACCGGGCAGCCCATATTGAAATCAATGATGTCACAGTCTGTTTTTGTATCCAGAAACTTCGCCGCATACACGACCGTGTCCACATCATGACCAAACAGCTGAAAGCTGACCGGATGTTCATCCGGGTCCGTTTTACACATATCGAAAGTTTTCTTGGAAGCGTAATAGATGGCTTTATCGGAAACCATCTCATTACAGACAAGGCCAGCCCCAAACATTTTGGATATTCTTCGAAACGCAAGGTTGCTGACACCGGCCAAAGGGGCCACAATGACCGGATTGTCGATCAAAACATCGCCGATCTTAAGCTTTTGGTTCATTGCGTCCATCCAGTATCTTTCTTAGCTCTTCTTCTGTGAATTCATACCGTTCATTACAGAAATTACAGGTTACTTTGGCACCATGGTCTTCTTCGATCATCGCTTGAAGATCCTGGCTTCGTAAGGTCGATAAAGCCTGTTCCATTCTCTGTTTGGAACAAGGGCAAGAAAAACAGACATCCTTTGTTTCCAGAACATGGGCGTCTTCAAACATATCCTTGGCCAGCTGTTCTAAAGAAGAATCGTCGTATTCGCGAATCAAAGTGCTCATGGGCTTCAATCCTTCCAAAACATGTTCACAGATAGAGACATCGGTATCCGTGGCATCCGGCAAAACCTGAAGGATCAAGGCACCGGCACTGATCACATTGCCGCTAGGATCCACCAGGACGCCTACGCTGACAGCGGTCGGTGTCTGTTCACTTTTCGTAAAATAGTAGGCAAAATCTTCCCCAATCTCTCCGCTGACCAGTTCCACCGTTCCGGAAAAGTTCTCCTGCATGCTGAGATCTTTTGTGACCGTCAGAGTTCCCTGATTCCCCACAACCGCTCCGACATTAAGCTTTCCGTTTTCCTTAAACTCCGTATCCACATGCGGATTGGAACAAAACCCGCGGACACTTCCATCGTGATAGGCATCCACGATGATCGAACCAATCGGTCCGTGTCCGTTGATGGAGATAGTCAACATCTCTTTATCATCCTTAAGCATGCTTCCCATCAGGGAACCCACCGATAAGGTCCGTCCCAGGGCCGCACAGGCACACGGATACAGATCGAACCGATCTCTTGCCTCCTGGACAAGGTCGGTCGTTTTGACCAGATACAACCGGATGTGATCCTGACACACTAAAGCTTTACATAAAGTATCTTTCATATCGTCCTCCAAAAGAAAAGACGCTTAACACGTCTTAGTCTTTCTTTTTTGTCAATTCATTGAGCGCATCATCGATATCTTTTTGATCGATGGCCGGTTTCGGTACCGGCGGAACTTCTTCCTGTTTCGAAGTTTCTTCCTGCACTTCTTCTTTCTTTTCGGCCTCAGGGCCTTCAATGGTTCCGTAATTCATCAAATTGTTGATCTCTTCATTGGTCAGCGTTTCATTTTCAAACAAGTTCTGCGCGATCAAATCCAAGAGATTTCGATTTTCCATCAAAATCTTGCGGCAGTTTTTATGACATTCGTCCACAATGGCACGAACTTCCTTGTCGATTTCATCGGCCACGCCGTCCGAATAAGAGCTTCCCTGCGTATAATCGCGTCCCAGGAATACATTTCCCTGCGGGTCGGCATACTGGATCGGTCCTAAAGAAGACATTCCGTAAACGCGAACCATATTCTTGGCGATCTTGGTCAGCTGTTCAATATCGTTGACAGCCCCGGCACTGACTTCGCCAAAGACGATCTCTTCGGCCGTCCGCCCTCCAAGCAAGCCTGTGATACGGGCAATAAACTCACTCTTGCGGTGGAAGTATTTTTCCTCCCGCGGTGTCATTAAGTTATAACCGCCAGCTTCGCCTCGCGGAATGATGGTCACTTTCTGTACCATATCGGCATCTTCCAGTTTCAATCCCACGACCGCATGACCGGCTTCATGGTATGACACCAGCATTTTGTCTTTTTCTGTATATTTCTTGCTCTTTTTGGCCGGTCCCATCATGACACGGTCAATGGCTTCATCCAGATCCTGCATGGAGACTTGTTTTTCTTTGTTTCGAACCGCCAGAATGGCTCCTTCATTGAGCACATTGGCCAAGTCGGCTCCTGAGAAGCCCGGTGTCCGTTTGGCCAGGCTTTCCAAAGATACATCACTGGCAAGCTTCTTGTTGCGGGCATGAACTTCCAGAATCTCCTTACGTCCTTTGACATCCGGTAAGTTAACGGTCACCCGGCGGTCAAATCGTCCGCTTCGCAACAAAGCCGGATCCAATACGTCTGGACGGTTGGTAGCGGCAATCACTACGATTCCCAGGTTGTCGGTCATTCCATCCATTTCGACCAACAGCTGGTTGAGGGTCTGTTCACGTTCGTCGTTTCCGCCGCCCATACCGGCCCCTCTTTGACGCCCTACGGCATCGATTTCATCGATAAAGATGATGCAGGGAGCACTTTTCTGTGCATTTTTAAACATATCACGCACACGGCTGGCTCCTGTTCCGACAAACATTTCTACGAAATCCGAACCTGAAATGGAAAAGAATGGTACATTGGCTTCCCCGGCCACCGCTTTGGCTAACAAGGTCTTACCGGTTCCCGGAGGCCCTACCATCAGAATTCCCTTAGGGATATGTGCTCCCATATCGGTGAATTTCTTAGGGCTTTTCAAATAGTCAATAATTTCTTTGACTTCTTCTTTTTCTTCTTCACAGCCCGCTACATCTTTAAAACGCGTCTTGATGTTGGTTTCGACACGGGCCCTCGATTTGGCAAACTCAAAGGCTTTGTTGCTGGAACCACCGCCCATGCGTGCAAACATAAAGTAAAAGAACACGCCAATGATCAATAATGGCAAAAGATTCCCCAACAAAGTGATCCAGATGCTGGACTGATTCGGATCCTGGATCGTGATCTGGCCGCCATCTTCAGTCAGCGTTTCATTGAGCCACTCCATATTGGATTCCGAATAAGGAAGAATGACGCTGTAGCCTGTCGAGCCTTCTTTGGCTTTGTAGGTTCCTTCCACACGAATGATCGATGAGCTGATCGTCACCTGACTGTCCCCAAAGGATACTTCATCGGCCAAATCTTCAAACTGTGTATAATTCATTGTCCGCGTCGATCCCTGTGAGCTGTAAAAGAACAAAGACAGAACAATCGCGATCACAAAGAGTGTGGGCAAATAATTGATCCACTTTTTCATGGATTTCCTCCTAACTATAGATATACTTCTGGTTTCAATACCCCTATATAAGGTAAATTTCGATATTTTTCATTGTAGTCCAGACCAAACCCGACAACGAACGCATTGGGAATCGTAAAGCCCACATGGTCGGCTTCGATTTGTACTTTTCGTCCTTCCGGTTTGTCCAAAAGTGTTACGATGACTACATCTTGGGCCCCTCTTTCCAGAAGCATCTGTTTGACTTCCAGAAGGGTGCGACCTGTATCTATGATATCTTCAATGATCCATACTGTCCTGTTCAAACAGGAAATATCCAGATCCTTGTCGATCTTAACTTTTCCTGATGACTGGATCCCTTCATAGGAATGTGCCGACAAAAAGTCGATTTCTACTGGGATCGTAATATGTTTGATCAGTTCCGCCATAAAAGGTACACTGCCCTTTAACAGCCCCACAAGAAGAGGAGCTTCCTTCGTATCGACAGAATACGATTCAATCGTCTTCGCCATCTTCTCACAACAGCTTTGAATCTGCGAAAAGTTGATCAGAACCTTCTCAATACCTGAATCGATCATCTCATTTCACCTCAAGATACGAATTTCATTGTATCATAAATAAATTCGGTTTAACACTAAAATGTTGGACATCACAGCCGATTCCCGGAACAAATATCACGAAATGCCGGCTGTTTTCGATCACCAGCCAGTTTTTTCGTTCGATTCGGGAAATCTTACGGTCAATAAAGAACCGACTCAGCTTCTTTGTCCCCCATCTCAATTCGATCTTGTCTCCTTTTTGAACATTCCGGATCGTTAAAGGAAAGTCCTCCTCCTTCACAAAGAGTCCTTCAATCGTTTTGCCTGAAGAACATAACTTAAACCTTTCAAATTCTTTATATACGATTTGATCCAGTACGATATGAACCGGTTCTTTCTTTTCTTGAATATACAGCTTCCCCTGGTGGCTTTCCAAATCATATGCTCTTAGATCGATCAGACAGTCACTCTGGATCTGTTTGAAAAGATCGATGCACTCTTTTTTTGAAAGCCTCATTTTCGTATTCTGATAGATCCATTCTTCCAGAGCATACCAGTCTGGAAGCGTTTGGACCGTTCTATCCCATTCTTTGAGAAACGCCTGTGTTTTCCTTTGTACTTTTCCCCAACGTTCATTGATTTTCTGAATGCTCTTTAACAGTTCTTCCTTTTCAGAAGAAGTCATCTTTTCCAGAACATGATGGCGAATCTGATTGCGGGTATAGTCATCTTCCAGATTGGATTCATCAATACCATATTCGATGCCCTGCTTGTCACAATACGCTTTACACTGCGCTTTGGTCCATTCTAACAACGGACGCTGAATCGGGATGTCTTTATAGGAAGAAACCGGACGCAATCCATAATACTCGCACATCATCTTTCGGCGAATCTGAAAAAGATACGTTTCCATATGGTCGTCCATTTGGTGGGCCACAAGGATCGCATCACAGTGATGTTCTTTGGCCAGCCTCACAAAAAAATCGTATCTGACGTTTCGTGCCCACGATTGAAAATTTCCCGATTCACAATGTCCTGGATCCAATACAAAAAAAGGAATCTCATATCGCTGGCAAAACGATCTTACGATATGTTCATCCCGATCGGCACTTTTTCTTTTATGATAATTGACATGGGCCACGATGATATTTTGATCCTTCACTTTCGCAAGCAAGGCCATACTGTCCGGCCCGCCAGAACAAGCTACCACATATTTTTTCATGCCTTTATTCTATCATTCTTTGTTTCCGGCTCCAATGCATTCGATCACACTTTTTTTGATGCGGCAAAACTGTTTTCCCGAAGGATCCAGATGCCCCTTGATATCAATGATGCGCGCGGTATTGATCCACTTGGCATCGTTTAAAAAGAGGCAGGATTCCTTGTTCAGCCCAGGAACATTGCCTAAAGAATACAAATGATCCTTAGGCTGGCGGCTGATTTTTCCGGTCATCGGCACGACAAAAGCCTTATTGTGCTTAAAGGCAAGGATCAGTCCAAAATGCAGATAACCGATTTCCATGATGTAAGCCTGCCCAAAATCAATAAAACAAATATCGCCCACGCGTACTCGGCACCCGGACAGCACTTCCTTATAGGAATAAGCCCTTTTACGCTGACAGAAATTCAATTTGGAGATCATATAATCAAAGACTTCTTTTTGCGTCAAGCTTTCCAACATTTTCTTTTCCTGTTCCTGCGCCTGCCTGATCAGCTGATCCAGCACCGACAGATCGTGTTGTTTGAGCCATTCTTTAGGTTCCATATTTTCTATTTAAACAAAAAGATGTGACCAAAAAATGAAGGATCACATCTACTTTTTCGAAATTTTTTTATAAAGCTTTTGAGATTGGGCAACGCTCCAGGCACCTACGCTGGTCAACGGATGATAGTGACTGGAGATCATGCCGGATTTTTCAATAAAAAGCTCGACCCCAAACAAGATCGCCAGCATGACAAAGAAACCAATGTTGCGGTTGATCATATAAATAAAGGCGCTGACCCCAAACAAAGAAGTTACACCGCACATGATCAAGACAGTATTGCGGTGGCCAAACTGACGCATCAGTAAATGATGGAGATGGCTTTTATCCGCCTGCATAAAGCGCTGTCCTTTCAAGGTCCTTCGCAATATCGCCGACAAGGTATCGATGATAGGAACCATCAGAATCAAGACAGGCAAAGCCAGCGTCATGATCGTACTGGATTTAAATCCCATGATGGAGATCGTAGAGATCATAAACCCCAGAAACAGCGATCCGCAATCCCCCATAAAAATGCTGGCCGGATGCGAGTTGTAGACAAGAAATCCTAAGACACTGCCTGCCAGGACAAAGGCAAGGCTCATAATGTCAAAACGTCTTTCAATGATGCCCATACTGCCGATGATCACAAAGACAATCACGCATAAACCGCCGGACAATCCATCCAGTCCGTCGATCAGATTCACCGCATTGGTGATGCCTACGATCCATATCAATGTAAATAAAACCGAGAACATCCCGATGTCGATACTGATGCCAAAAGGCAGACGAATGATATCTACACTGACACCGAAATAGATGGCGGTAATGGCCGCAATCAGTTCCAGCACCAGTTTGATACGCGGTTTAAGATCGATCAGATCATCGACAAGGCCGGCAAAAAACATGATGCTTCCGCCAAGAACGATCCCATTGATGGTACGGTCGACCTCGATAAACAAGGAAATCACGATCACAAACGAAAGATAGATGGCGACCCCGCCGATACGGGAAATCAGACCATGGTGTACGGTTCGTTCATTTTCCTTGGCATACGACTTGGCCAGAAGAGAATATTTCTTGATGATCGGCGTTAAGATCAAACTGATCAGAAAAGCCAAAAGGATCCACTGCACATCGATCATGGAAGTTCCTCCTTCATCGCATTGATTATATCGTATTCCGGTGCCGAGCTGACCAGGATCGGACAGCCAAAGGCCTGTTCAAGCATCTGCGGCAATCCAAAACAATGTGCCAGTCCTCCGCTTAGATGGATCCCCTTTTGAAGAAGAGCCTGTTTAAGATCGAAAGACTGTTCCTTGAAACATTGTTTGGCCCATAATACGATCTGTTTTTCCACCATTTCCAAAGCCGGCCAAAGATCCGAGGCACTGATTGTGATCTGGCCTAAGCGCTGGTATCGGTCCATGGCATGGCACTGCAAAGAGGCATTGCGGTTTTTCCAGAACACATCGCTGCAGGCGTGTTTTAAAGAACAGGCATCTTCGCTGGTGATCAGGCAGTTGGTCTTGGTCGCTACGGCCTTTTTGATCTGATCGTCGATGCGGCTGCCCGCAAACGATATTTTTTTATACGCACGGCGTGTGCCGTTGACATAGATTCCCATTTCCGTATAAGAATGACCGGCATGGATCAAAAAACAGGCTTCCCGGGTCCATAATAGATCGGTATTGGTAATAAAACGGACTTTTTTGATTCCGCTGTCTAATAAGATTCGTTCCATGGAAAGCTTACGTTCTTCATCATACCAGTCCGGGATCGCCAGCAGGATGCATGGCTTCAGTAAAGACTGCCCGATTTCCAGCTTTTCAAAACATTTTTTTAGAAGCCGGCTCAAAGAGGCATCGATATCATCTTCCCAGATGGGATAACGGACCTCCACTTTCGGACCCTTATACAAATAAGAAAACGCATCTTGTCCCAAGGCGATCGGTTCTCCTTTTTCCATCGCCATGACCGTTCGCATCTTGGCATCCATATGTCGGTTTTGATCATAGAGACGGATCTCATAGGCCCCGATATCCAAGGCAAACCAGCGTTCAAACATATTATCCTCCTAATCCGTTATAGATCGTAAGCTGAAGAATCCCCTGCGTGCATAAGTAGGCCAGCGCCAGTGCACACAAAAACATCAACAATGTCACTTTGGAAGGTTTGCGGACATTGCAGAAGCGGTCAAACTGAACCGCACTCAACGCATAAAAGCTAAGAATAAAACATACAATATATAAAATGATCTCAATGATCGAGTTTGCCATAATGCCTCCTATCCGATTGTTACGACTTTGGAAAAATACCCCTGGTTCGCAAACTGTTTTTGAAGTTTTTCTAAGAGCATAGGATCCTGAGAAAAGCCCATCAAAGTAGAACCCGAACCCGTCATCATGACCCGGTCCAGTCCTCTGGCTTCCATGGCTTCTTTTAAAGAAAGAATCTCCGGACACAGTAAGAATGCCGGCCTTTCCAGGGCATTGGCCATTGACTGGATCAGCTGATCATAATCCTTTAAAAGAATACTTTTTTCTATGGCATCCATATTCAGTGAAAGTGGTGAAAGCTGATGCCACGTTTTAAAGGCCGCCGGGGTGGAAACACCCGTCTGCGGTTTGACCAGAAGACAGGAAAGTTTCCAATCTGTATCCAGTTTTCGGATCTTTTCTCCGATTCCCTGTACCCTGGCCATTCGATTGACCAGACAAAACGGAACATCCGCTCCAATCTGTTTGCCTAACTCCAACAATCTTTTTTCCGGGACAGAAATCCCTTCTAATTCAAGCACCGCTTTGAAGATGGCCGCTCCATCCGCACTGCTTCCTGCCAGACCGGCCTGATCGGGTATGTGTTTGAATACCTTGATATCATAACGGCTCTGGATCCCGAAGGTCTCGCGAGCCAAAGACAACGCTTTATGCACGGTCGAATTTTCAGGAAGATCGGCCTTATCGCAAAAAATTCGGTCGTATGTATGATGATCGATCTCGATCTCATTATATAAAGAAATCGGAGCCATGATCATATCCAGTTCATGATAACCATCTTCCCGGATCCCTTTGATATCCAGACCCAGATTTACTTTTGCCTGCGCCAAGGTTTTCATTTCATCGCTCCATACAACCGTATAAAATCATCCAGAGAAAGCTGCTGAGCTCGTGTATTCAAAGCGATGTCTGCTTTCCCTAAGACAGCTTCGGTTTTTTCTTTATCTTTAAGATATTCATTTAAATTATTATAGATCGTCTTGCGGCGCTGTTTGAAACAAGCCTTGACCATCTCAAAAAACTGTTCTTCATTTTCTAACGAATACCGATGATGAAATGTAAACTGGATCACGATGGAATCCACATTCGGCTTAGGGGAAAAGACATGACGGGATACATCCATCACTTTTTTAACGTCGCATCGGTAATGCGTGATCACGCTTAATGCGTTATAGTCACTGTCCTTTTCCCGGGCAAGAAAACGCTGACCGACTTCCTTTTGCATCATTACCGTAATTCTTTCAATAGGCTCTTTGGCCTCAAACAACTTAAACAGGATCGGTGTCGTTATATAATAAGGAAGGTTGCTCGCAAAGACAACTTTCTGTCCCTCTTGTCTTTTTTCACGGATCAATTCATCAATATCCGTTTCCAGTATATCCTGAAGGATCACTTCCAGATTGCCTTCGATTTCGCGGCCAAGGATCTCCGGCAGCCTTTCATCGATCTCCAGGGCGATCACACGGTTGGCTCTCTGACATAGAAACTGCGTCAAAGCTCCGATTCCCGGACCAATCTCAAACACCAGCTCGTCTGGATCACAGATGGCAGCCTGGGCAATCTTTTCAACGACTCTTGGCTCAATGATAAAATTCTGTCCATAGTTCTTCTTTGTGAAGATCTGATATTTTTTCTGGATCTCTCTTGTTCTTTTGATCGTTGCGATCGGCTGCATAATTATCCTTTCTTTAGTTCATCGTATGTGATACGCATCTGGTTCAGTCGTTTAAAACAAGTTTTTGCGTTGCAGGGACCAATGTGGAAACGCCGGCATACTTCGTTTCTTCTTTGTGCACTGTCTTGTTTCCCAGTCAGTCCCAACTCAATAAAGTCTTCCCATGACAAAGTATCCACTTCATTTTCAAAGGAAACAACGTGCGATAAAGCTTCCCACAGATCTTCTTTGGAAGCATGTTCCACACCGACTTTCTTTGTCGTTCTAGCCTTTTCTTTATCAATAAAAACGTGCTTGCATCCAGGCACCCTTTCCTGGATCTTACGCCGTATATGTTCTCCTGGTGAATCGGGATCGGTAAAAATGATCACTCCGCGCTTTTTTATGGCTTCCTGAATGCGTTCAATGGTTTGTTCATTGATCTGGTCTCCACCTGTTTCAATCGTATCACAATCAAAAAAAGACTGCAGAGTATTTGTGTCATTTTTGCCTTCCACTACAAGAATCTCTTTGATTTTTTGTTTCATAGATAATAAAAAAGAGAAAACGGTCTAATTGTGGGGATCCTGTTCGGGGGAGAACAGTCGACTGCCGCTTCTCTTTTATTTACCCCCTTAATCCATGACATTATATCACGAGTTTTCGGAAACTCAAATTGTTCTTTTTGAATCCGCGATCGAAAGGCAATTCTTTTCATCCTCCCTTTGAACCATGTATAATAAATACAGATAGGAGGGATTCTATGCCAACACCTCATAACGAAGCCAAAAAAGGACAAATTGCCCCTGTTGTCTTAATGCCGGGCGACCCTTTGCGAGCCCAGTACATTGCCCAGACCTACCTTCAGGATGTAGAACCGTTCAACCGTGTACGAAACATGTACGGCTATACAGGAACTTACAAGGGGAAACGAATCTCCGTCATGGCCAGCGGAATGGGGATGCCCAGTATCGGCATCTATTCTTACGAACTTTATAAGGATTATGATGTAGAGACCATTCTTCGTATCGGGACCTGCGGCGGTTATACCCAAGATCTTCATGTATCCGACCTCTTGATCGTTGACAGCGCCTGGTCCGAATCCAGCTACGCCATGGTACAGTCCGGCGATATCGAATCCATACAGTATCCCGACCCAAAAACCAACGAGATCTTAAAAAACTGTGCCGATGAACAAGGAATCGATTATAAAACGATTCGCATTCATTCCAGCGATGTCTTCTATCATGAAGATGACAGCGCCCAGCTTGAAGCCATGGAAAATGGATGTGTAGCTGTCGAAATGGAGAGCTTTGCGCTATTTCACAACGCAAAACAGCTTCATCGTAAAGCCGCTTGCCTCTGTACTGTTAGCGATTCGTTTGTCCACCAAGAAGAATTGACAAGCAGCCAAAGAGAAAAAGAAATGGACAAAATGTTTGTTTTGGCCTTGGAAAGTGCAATTTTACTGTAATTTGGTTGACTTTTTATTGGATTTAATGAATAATACTCGAGGTTTGAAAAAAAGGAGGATTTTCTATGTACGACGTAATCATTATCGGAGCCGGTCCGGGAGGCATTTTTTCTGCCTTTGAGCTCTTGAAACAAAAGCCCGATACCAAGATCGCGATCTTTGAAACCGGAGGGCCGTTAGAAAAGCGCAAATGCCCTATCGACGGTGAAAAGATCAAATCCTGTATCCATTGTAAGACATGCGCCATTATGAATGGATTTGGGGGTGCCGGAGCCTTCAGTGATGGAAAGTACAACATCACAAATGAGTTTGGCGGTGACTTATATAACTATGTCGGTCACCAGCAGGCCATCGATTTAATGGAATACGTTGACTCCATCAACTGTGAATACGGCGGGGCCAAGACCAAACTGTATGTCAATACACATACCGATATTGCCAAAAAATGCCTTCAACACAATCTGCACCTGTTGAAAGCCAACGTTCGTCATTTAGGAACGGACATCAATTACATCGTATTAGGAAACCTGTATGATAAATTAAAGGAAAGCGTGGAATTCCACTTCTACACACCGATCGAGAAGGTCGAAAAAACCGAAAACGGCTATGCCGTCATCTCTATGAAAGAAGAACGCTTTGAAGGAAAACGCTGTATCATCTCCACCGGCCGTTCGGGAAGCAAGTGGATGGAAAGCGTATGTTCCAGTCTGGGAATCAAAACCGAAAGTAACCGTGTGGATATCGGGGTCCGTGTTGAGCTGGCGGCCGATACCTTCAGCGAACTGACCGATTCTCTGTATGAATCCAAGATCGTATACCGCTCTAAAAAATACCAGGATCTTGTTCGTACCTTCTGTATGAACCCCCGCGGCGTTGTCGTCAACGAAAACACCAACGGCATCGTGACCGTAAACGGGCACAGCTATGAAGATCCAAGCAAATACACCGAAAATACCAACTTTGCCCTGCTGGTTTCCAATCACTTTACCGAACCATTCAGCCAGAGTAACCAGTATGGGGAATCCATTGCCCGCTTATCCAATATGTTAGGCGGCGGTGTTATCGTTCAGCGCTTTGGAGATCTGATCCGCGGTCAGCGTTCCACTCCAAGCCGTATCGCTTCCGGGTTTGTCAAGCCAACTTTGAAAGCTACGCCAGGAGACTTGTCCTTGGTCATCCCAAAACGTCAGCTGGACGACATCATCGAAATGATCTATGCCTTGGATGAAGTTTGTCCATCGACTGCCAGCGATGATACCTTGTTGTATGGCGTAGAAGTCAAGTTCTACAACATGCAGGTGGAAGTCGATCAACGTCTGGAAACCTGCCACAAAGGATTGTATGTGATTGGCGACTGCTCCGGAGTCACCCACTCCTTGAGCCATGCCAGTGCCAGCGGTGTCTATGTGGCCCGTGAGATTGCCAAAGAACTCTAAGATTCAAAGAACTTCAGGATATCGTTCATGACGATATCCTTTTTTGTTTCCTGCAAGATCTCATGACGCATATGATCATAAAATTTATAGGAAATTTGATCATACCCGCGATCGCTCAAAAACTGCTGGGATTGATCCCACTGTTTCCGGGAACCAATGACCGGATCTTCTTTTCCGGCCACAAAGAAGATCGGCAGATGGGGATTTTTGACTTGCCAGTCTTTTGAATCATAAGTTCGTTTTACCATTAAGAACAAATTACGAAATCCGTTCAATGTAAACACAAAACCATCTTTAGGATGTTCATTATACGTTAAGACGTTACGAAGATCTTCGGAAAGCCAGCGGTTTTTCTGGTCTCCTGTAAAAGAACGGTCATACCCGCCAAAAGCCAGCGTGTGGATCAGCTTGCTTCGATGACGGTCTCCATAGTGAAACTTTAAAAACTTGGTCAAAACCAAAGCCAGATCCACCAATCCATTTTGGGCAACCGCACCGGAAAGCACCAGCTTATCGATTTGATCGTCTTTATCCTTTAAATAAAGACGCGCTTCCAGCGTTCCCATGGAGTGGGCAAACAAATATAGAGGGCATTTGGGATGCATCTTCTTCATAAATAAAACGGCATCCTGAATGTCTTGAAGTATATAAGCCGCATCGTCTTCGTAAAAATACCCGAGGTCGAAATTCGAGCGTACGCTGTTTCCGTGTCCTCTCTGGTCATAGATCATAACGGCATAGCCTCTTTGACAAAGAAACTCCATAAAAGAAAGGTATCGTTCCTTATGCTCGGCCATTCCGTGCACGATCACAACCGAACCTTTTATCGTTTCGGCAGGTTCCATATAGATCGCATCCAAAATCAGTCCGTCACTGGATGATTGTAAGGTACAACTTTTCTTATTCATAAAATCACCTGTCTTTATTGAAACACGGCCCCGGCGGAATTGCCATTTTTTTTGATATATATCGTAAAAAATCGGTGAAGAAATCGAATTCTTTTGGTCTGAGAACGGTTTTGTGATATACTCTCTTTATGTAAAAAGTAGGGGGTGGACATATGAACGAAAACTACTTTGAAGAAAAATTCGATGATATGGATGAAGATATCAAACAAAAAGAGGCTTTGATCCAGGAGGCGCAGGCTCTGCAGGATGTAGAAGATGCCCGCCAGGCCAGTCAGAAAGTCAACCAGCTAAGAAGAAAATGGCGTCAGATCCATTACTGGGAAAGCGAATATGAAGAAGATCTGAAAACTCGCTTTGAACAGGCTTTGGATGCCTTTTATGCCAAGTATAAAGAAATCGAGAAAGAAAACGAAGCGGCAAAACGCGAGCTGATCAAGAAAGCTGAAGAACTTTCTCACAGTGAAGAGCTCAAGAAAGCGACTTCACAGATGCAGGAACTTTTTGAACAATGGAAAAAAGTTCCAAGCGCCGGAAGACAGCTGGACGATGCCCTCTGGGAAGAATTCCAGAAAGCACGCCAGGCCTTCTACGATAAAAAACAGGCTGCCTGGGAAACCATGAACCAGAACTTTGACAATGCCCGCCAAATCAAACAAGACTTGATTGCCAAGGCAAAGGAACTGGAAGATTCTGTAGAATGGAAAAAGACCAGCGATAAATTGAAAGATCTGATGACCGCATGGCGCGAAGCCGGTTTTGCGGGCAAAGAAGAAAACGATGCCCTCTGGGAAGAATTCAACGCAGCGCGTCAGAAATTCTATTCCCGCCGCAACGAATTCTATGACCAGCTTCATGAACAGCAGGCACAGAATCTAAAAGAAAAACAGGCTTTGATTGAAAAAGCCCGTCAGATCAAAGACACGGAAGATTATTCCCGTGCCAACACAGAAGCCATGAAAGAACTCGCCGTAGAATGGAAAGCCATTGGATCTTGCGGAAAGAACAAAGACGATAAAGTCTGGAACGAATTCCGTGAAATCAACGATGCCTACTTCAACGGACTGGGACAAGCCAATGCCCAGAGGCAACAAAATCATGTCAACCGCATGAAAGAGGCCCGTCAGCGCAAACAAGATCTGATCGGCCGTCAAAAAGAACAGATCCAGAGAATGCAGGAATCCCTGTATGGATTGGTTTCGGAACAGGAAATGGCAGAGATCGAAGAACAGATCAAACAAAAGGAAGATTTCATCAAAGAACTGGAAGAACAGATCCAGGACATTGATGCCAAGCTTTCTGAATAAAGAAAACGGAGATATCGATTAAGAT
>NZ_CALVGO010000022.1 GCF_944327125.1 uncultured Faecalicoccus sp. | reverse complement strand
CTGTTTATTCAGGAAATTCGTAAACGCATCGCATAGAATCTTGAAATCGCATCATGATGTGTTATAGTTGAATTGGTGATAAGATGAAACTGCTTCGACAAATTGTAAACATTGAATATTTCAGAATACAGTAATGTGGACTTTGTCGGAGCTTTATTCTTAAAAATTGAATGGTCAAGCACTTTCTTTACTGTACGAAAGTGCTTTTTTTATGGGAGGGATGTCTATGTCGATGATACAGGTTGAGGACTTGAGTTTTACATATGAAGACAGTGGGAAATCCGTATTTGAACATGTGAATTTTATGATCGATACCGATTGGAAACTTGGCTTTGTAGGAAGAAACGGACGAGGCAAAACCACTTTCTTGTCTTTGTTGATGGGAAAGATGGAATATACGGGAAAGATTCATTCCAATGTCCGTTTTGATTATTTTCCATTTGAGGTTTCGGATGAATCCAAGATGACTTTAGACATTCTTTTTGAAATTGAACCCACGATAGAGGAATGGATGATCTTTCGGGAACTGAATTTACTGGAAGTGGATGCCGAAGTTCTGTATCGTCCTTTCTTTACTTTATCCCAGGGAGAAAAGACAAAGGTTTTGTTGGCGGTGCTGTTTCTAAGACCGGAGCATTTTTTATTGATCGATGAACCGACCAATCATCTGGATGCCCAGGCTCGTTTGACGCTAATGAAATACCTTCGAAAGAAAAAAGGTTTCATCCTGGTGTGTCATGATCGAATGGTTTTAGATGGATGCATTGATCATGTCCTGGCCATTAACCGAATGAACATTGAAGTGCAGGCCGGAAACTATTCGTCCTGGCTGGAAACTTTTTCCAAACGGCAAATACGGGAGGCCCAGGAAAATGAGCGGTTAAAAAAAGATATTCAACGTTTGAAAGAGTCCTCCCAACGAACTGCCATGTGGTCGGATAAAGTGGAAGCTTCCAAGATCGGGGCTGCGGATAAAGGATATGTCGGACACAAGGCGGCTAAGATGATGAAACGCTCAAAATCCATTGAGAATCGGCAGAAGGCAGCGTTAGATCAAAAGCGGGAACTCTTGAAAAATACCGAAGAAGCCCAAACACTGAAGCTGGAACCCCTGGTGCATCCTTCCCGGGTCCTGGTATCTTATCAGAACGTATCGGTCTGTTATGAGAAGAAACCGATTTGTGCACCGGTGAGCTTTTCTATTGAGAAGAAAGATCGAATGTTTCTGGAAGGGAAAAACGGGAGTGGAAAGAGTTCGCTGATCAAGCTTCTTTTTGATGATTCGATCTCCTATACAGGATGGAAAGAAGCGGCTTCTGGATTGGTGATTTCTTATGTGTCTCAGGATACTTCAAGTTTAAAGGGGAATCTTTCAGAGTATGCCAAAATGTATGGCATCGATGAATCGTTGTATAAAAGCCTGCTTAGAAAAATGGGGTTTGAACGGGAACAGTTTTTGATCGATATGGAAAATTTTTCCGACGGACAGAAGAAAAAGGCGATGCTGGCAAGAAGTCTGTGCGAAAAAGCGCATTTATATATTTGGGATGAACCGTTGAATTTCATAGATATTTATACGCGTAAACAAATTGAGGATCTGATTCTTCAATATGAGCCGACCATGCTTCTGGTGGAACATGATGCTTCCTTCCGGGATCGGATCATGACAAAATCGGTTACGGTTCAACAGATGGTTAGATGCAAATAACTTTTTTTGCGGTTCTCAAAAGAAAATTTAGTGTACAATACGATTGAAAGACAGGTGAAATACATGGAAAAGGCAAAAGTTTACTTTACAGATTTTCATACAGAGGCTTTTGGTGACGGTCTTCCCACCAAACTGCAGAAGCTGGTACGAAGAGCGGGCATTGCCGATCTGGATATGGAAGGGAAATTTGTCGCAATCAAGATGCATTTTGGAGAATTGGGAAATATCTCTTATTTACGGCCAAACTATGCCAGAGCCGTCGTAGATGTTGTCAAAGAGCTGGGTGGAAAGCCGTTCTTGACCGACTGTAACACAATGTACCCTGGAAGCCGCAAAAACGCATTGGAACATTTGGAATGCGCCTGGCAGAATGGGTTTACGCCGCTGACAGTGGGTTGTCCGGTTATTATTGGCGATGGTTTGAAGGGAACCGACGATATCGATGTTCCTGTTCAGGGTGGAGAATATATCAAAGAAGCGAAAATCGGAAGAGCCATCATGGATGCGGATGTTTTCATTTCCTTAACGCATTTTAAAGGGCATGAAATGACAGGTTTTGGCGGTGCAATCAAAAATATTGGGATGGGATGTGGTTCCCGTGCCGGAAAATGCGATCAGCACAGCAGCGGAAAACCACATATTGATCCGGAAGCGTGCCGAGGGTGCCGCCGCTGTCAGAAAGAGTGTGCCAATGGCGGTCTTGAATTTGATGAAGCGACAAAGAAGATGCATGTAAATGCGAACAACTGTGTGGGATGCGGACGTTGTTTGGGCGCTTGTAATTTTGATGCGATCCAGTTTGATAACGATGCGGCCAACGCCCTTCTGAACCGTCGTATGGCAGAATATACCAAGGCGGTTGTAGATGGTCGTCCTTGTTTCCACATTTCATTGATCGTAGATGTCAGTCCGAACTGTGACTGCCATGGAGAAAATGATGTTCCGATCTTGCCGAATATAGGAATGTTTGTCTCAAAAGATCCGCTGGCCTTGGATCAGGCGTGTGTGGATGCCTGTCTGGCTTCAAAACCGCTTCCAGGAAGTCAGCTGGCGCGTCATTTGGAAGACCCGAATTTCAAAGATCATCACGATCATTTTACCAATTCTTCGCCGGAATCCGAATGGAAAAGCTGTTTGGAACACGCCGAAAAGATTGGTTTGGGAACTCGTGAGTACGAATTGATCAAAATATAAAGAACTTGATATTTATCATAAAAATTGAAAGGTGTCGGTGGTGGCCGATGCCTTTTTCTTTGGTTGCGAAACGCATTTTTGAATGATAAAATAAACGCGATTTAAAGGATGGATCTTATGCATATCGTAGAAAAATATGGAGGGACAAGCGTTGGCTCCATTGAACAAATACTGGCGATTGCCAAACATGTCAAAGAGATGAAAGAAGCCGGGCATACATTGATCGTTGTTGCCAGTGCGATGGGCGGCATGACCAATAAACTGATTTCTTTGGCTTCGCAGGTTTCCACGCATATGAACAAACGGGAACTGGACTCTCTTCTTTCCACGGGCGAACAGCGGACGATCACACTGTTAGCGATGGCCATAGATGCCCTGGGGGTCCCGGCGATTTCTTTGACGGGATATCAGTGCGGCTTTATCACTAGCCATCATCATGCCCATGCCCGCATCAAAGATATTGATTTGACCAACGTCAGGAAATACTTAGAGGAAGGAAAGGTCGTTGTGGTGGCCGGTTTTCAAGGGGCGACGGAAAATGGCGAGATCACGACATTGGGGCGTGGCGGAAGCGATACGACAGCTGTCGCTCTGGCGGCAAAGTTAGGCTGGGAGTGTCATATCTATACGGATGTCAACGGCGTGTACACCATTGATCCGCGGCTTTATCCGAAGGCAAAAAGATTAAAGGAAATCACATATTCAGAAATGATGCAGATGGCTTGTTTGGGATCAGGGGTTTTAGAAACACGAAGCGTGGAACTGGCCAGTAAATACCAGGTGCCTTTGTATTTAGGAAAGGCCCTTGAAGAGAAAAAGAAAGGAACGTGGATCATGGAGAACACAAAACAGCTGGAAGATATGCCGATCACGGGCATCAGTGTAAAAGATGATTATGCGATCATGCGCATCAATCATATCGAAAATGACGGTGTATTTTTAGGCCAACTTTTCAAAATGATTGCCGATCTCAATATCAATCTGGATACGATCTCTCAACAGCTGGATGATGAAGGAAAGGCCAACTTTTCTTTCTATTGTACAGAAGAACAAAGCCGGATCATCATGGAGAACATGGATAAGGTGCTGGAAAAATATCCAATCACCCGGATGTTGGGGTTTATCAAACTTTCCCTGGTGGGATTGGGAATCTCCACACACAGCGGAATTGCCTCTAAGGTTTTGAATACACTGCGGGAAAATGAAATTCCCTATTATATGATCACATCCAGCGAGATCTCGATTTCTTTGACGATCGACGCCCAGGATAAGGAAAAGGCAATCGAAGTGTTAGGAAAAGCTTTTGATTTATAAGAAAGAGGAGAAGTCATGTTGCTTCTCCTCTTGTTTTACTATTTTGTCAAGATATCCAGGATCCAGTCTTTGTCTTCTGTCGTTTTCATTTTTTTCAGGACTTCTGGATCGTCCAATGCGGTACATACTTTGGAGAGGACCTCCATATGCTCTCCGCCTTTTCCGGCAATTCCGATGACAAGTTCGGCTTTTTCTTCACCGAAGCGGACACCTTCTGGATATTGGAACAATACGATACCGGTTTTTTTGATTGTTCCATCCCCGTGCGTTGTTCCATGAGGGATGGCCAGCCCCATTCCAATGTAAGTGGTAACGATCTTCTCACGCTCTAACATGGCAGGAACGTAATCTTCTGTAACGTAGCCCAGTTCGACCAGCTTTTTACCGGCGGCTTCGATGGCCTCTTCTTTGGAAACCGGCTTCTGGTTCAAGACGATACCCTCTTTGATCAGCACGTCTTTGGCAAACAAAGGTTCATTTTCTTTCTGAGCAGGTGCTTCTTCCTCTGTTTCTGTCACCAGGGCATCTCCGGTGGATAACTGGAAGAAAAGTTCATCCAGGGCCGGATCAGCTAGGAAGTTTTTGATCGTAACCAGGATCGCATTCGGTGCGCATTCTCTGGCGCGGTCCTGAAGCACGGTCTGTACGACTGCGATATCACAATCGGCAGGAATGTTGTCAACGGAGGTGTTTGTGACGACAATATCCGGACGAACAGTTTTTAAACGGTTGCGGAATTTTGTCGCTCCCATTGCACTGGATCCCATACCGGCATCACAGGCAAATACGATCTTTTTAGCGGCGAAGATATTCTGGTCTGTGATCAGGCCTTTGGACTGTGCTTTCATTTCGGACATTTGATCCTGGGCCTCATCCAGGGATTTGGCCTTGGAGCTGGTCAGTTTGATGATTGGTCCGGCAATCGCAAAGGATACACCTGCGGCGATAACGACGCCTAAAATCGTTAATAAGATCGAGTCTTTTGGCGCCATGGATACAAAGGCGAAGATGGATCCAGGCGAAGCAGGTCCCTGTAAGCCGCATCCCGTCAATGAATAGAAGGTGATGGCGCAGATGTTTCCTACGATAGGGGCGATGATCACGATAGGGTTCATTAAGATATATGGGAAATAGATCTCATGGATACCACCTAAAAAATGAATGATAATAGCTCCAGGGGCGGAATCTCTGGTCGCTTTGTCCTTGGAGAAGAACCAGTACGCCAACAATACTCCTAGCCCTGGTCCTGGATTTGCTTCCAGCATATACATGATCGAGCGTCCGGTTTCGGCAGCCTGTTCAATTCCGATCGGGGTAAAGATCCCGTGGTTGATCGCATTGTTCAAGAACAGTACTTTGGCCGGTTCGATAAAGATCGCAACCAGCGGCAAAAGACCGCGGGTGATCAAAGCGTTGACGCCGGCCGTTAATACAGCCAGAATGATTTCCATCAGCGGGCCGATCATATAGTATCCAAAGATCGCAAGGATCATACCGAAGATGCCCACCGAGAAGTTATTGATAAGCATTTCGAAGCCGGCCGGCATGTGTCCTTCCATGGCCTGATCGAATTTTTTGATGATCCATCCGGCAAAAGGTCCCATAAACATGGCGGCCATCAACATGGTCTGGCCTTCGGTTCCGCCAACGCCGGCGATACATCCCATGATGGCGATGGCTCCCATGACCATGCCTCGGTCTTTACCGACCATTCGTCCGCCGGTGGCGGCAATCAGGATCGGCAATAAATACGTCAGCATATATGGCTGAATGGATGCCAGCTGTTCGTTTGGCAGCCATCCGTCGGCTATAAAGAGAGCGGTAATAAATCCCCAGGCGATAAAAGCGCCAATGTTTGGCATGACCATCGCCGACAGGAATTTACCAAATTTCTGCAGTGCTGTTTTCATGATAATAGTCTTCCTTCTAGAAGACCAGGTTATTGTATGATAACCCCCTGATCTTCGCATTCTTGTATAAAGTCTTCTGGAAGATGAGAATCACTGACAACGATATCGGCATCTTTTAAGTCGCAGATATGATAAGTGCCTTCTTTATCTAATTTCGATGAATCCATTAATATAATTAATTTTCTGGCTTTGCGGATCACAAGCCGCTTTAACTGAGCGTCGGCATAGGATTCACAGGTGAAGCCGGTATGTTTGGAATAGCGGGTCACTCCCATAAAGGCTATGTCGAAGTTGACGTTTCTTAACAATTCCAAAGCTTCGGCTCCTGTTACGCTCAATGAATTGCGGTTAATACTTCCTCCACACAGTACACAATGCGCCTGTTTTAATCGCGCTATCTCTATGGCGCACGATAGGGAACTGGTGAAGAAAGTGCCTGGCTGATCCGGTAAAATGTTGGACAACATGGTTGTCGTGCTGCCGGAATCGATAAAAATCGTTTTATTCGGTTCGGCCAGTGCGATTGCCTTTTTCGCAATGCTCATTTTTTCATCGGTATTCTGAATATATCGTCTTTTTAAAAGGTCATCGTTTCCGGTTACTGTTTCCAGCGATTTAGCGCCGCCGTGGATACGGACTAAACGCTGGTCGGCATCCAGCACCTTTAAATCGGTGCGTAATGTCATATCGGAAACAGAAGGAAAGCGTTCTTTGATTTGGGCAAAAGTCACGCTCCCCTGTTCGTTGACAAAGCGTACGATATCATTTCGTCGTTTTTCCATTACTTCCATTTTAGCCTCCTGATTTATCAGCCTTAACGGAGATAAACCGAAAGCTGATAATGATTATTCTTCTGTAAAGTGTGCAAGAAGATATTCTTCGGCTTCTGGACACCATAAACCTTTATTGGCTTCAACGATATCCGCCAGTTTTCCATAACGAGGATCTTCTTTTTCTTTGGAACGCAGATCATCCAATGCGATCAGCGGCATCGAGATGTGGGTATAAATCAGCTTCTTTCCGCCAGGAATCTTAGGCAGATTCAAGGTTGTCGAAGCAGCGGCATCCAACCCGCCGATGTGAGTGACCATAACCGATGGATCGATGCGTCCCTGAGCTGTCAGTTCCAGGGATTCGATCATATCTGCAGTATTTCCTCCGGTCGTTCCCATAACGTGAGTGGAGTTATAGTGAACATCATAGAAGTTCATTTTGGCACTGAATTGATTGTCCGTTGGTCCGGCAAAGAAGTTCAGACAGCCATCGCGTCCCAGAATGCCGCTGGATTGTTCAACTACGGCAGCCACAGGTGCGTAGCAGAATACGTCATCGTATCCGGTTCCGCCTGAAAGTTCTCTTAAATAGGCAACAGGATCTTCAACGTTTCCGGTATTGACAAAGTGCAGGTCAATTCCATCTTTTTTCGCTTCTTCCGGCGGGAACAAGTGAGCCGCCCGGTCCAAACGATCCTGGTTGACATCGGTTACGACCACCATACCTGGACGAATGTCTCTATGCAAAGCATATGTCAGTGCGCCTAACCCCATAGGTCCGGCTCCGGCCATAATCGCCAGCTTTCCGCCTTCTTTGATGCCCATTTCGTGCGTGTAAACCCCCATCTTAGTATGGTAGGCGGCATTGAAGGCGCCGATGGAACATGACATAGGTTCTGCCAGACTGGCTTCATAGTAAGCCTTTCCTTTGTATTCCAATAAGCATCCTAATTCCATAACTTCTTGTGGGATGATGCAGTAAGTGGCATCGCCGCCGAAGAATTCATAGGAATAGCCAGGAGACCACATGGTTCCTTTGTAGTTCAAGGCAGGCTGTAAGGTAAATTTCATGCCTGGTTTGAATTTGTCCTGGTGCTTGGCACCGACTTTGACGATATCCCCGGCCATTTCATGTCCCATGATGGCTGGGTGATCCGCTACATCTTCGTGCACTCTTTTATGCTTTGTACCAAGAATAGCACATTTGTAAGTGGACATACAAACGCTGTCCGAAACGACTTTCACCAGAATCTCGTCATCCTTGATCTCCGGCAGTTCAAATTCGTCCAGGCGCAAATCGTTGGCGCCGTGAAGACGTACCGCTTTAACTTTCATTTTAACAACTCCTTTCTCGATTAAACTGTTGTTCTAAAAGTTCTAACTGTATAATACCACGTTTATTTCGCTTGTCAACTGTTAAAACAACAATTTTCTATTTGACTTTCAACAATTCAAATGGTATTCTGTTTTCAGAAAGAAAAAGATCCACTATAAAAGGAGGCAATTATGATCTACACGGTTACTTTCAATCCATCTTTAGACTACATCATTCAGGTAAAAGACTTTAAGACAGGTCAAATCAACAAGACAACGTATGAAAAGATCCTTCCTGGCGGAAAAGGAATCAATGTAGCCATCGTTTTAAGCAATCTGGGACATTCCAGTACCGCTTTGGGATTTATGGCCGGCTTTACCGGAAAAGAAATTGAACATCGTTTGAAGGAGTTTGGCTGTTCTTCTTCCTTTATTCAAGTCAAAGAAGGATTGTCTAGAATCAATGTCAAAATGAAATCCAATGAAGAGACAGAAATCAACGGACAAGGGCCAAACATTCAGAAAGAAAATATTGAAGAATTGTTTACACAGCTGGAAGCTATGAAAAAAGAAGATATTTTGGTTATTTCCGGCAGCATACCCGGTACGCTCCCCGATACGATGTACGAACAGATTCTTCAAAGAGTGCAGCACATCGGATGCAAAGTGGTCGTGGATGCGACCAATACCTTACTGATGAAAGTGCTTCCTTATCATCCATTCTTGATCAAGCCCAATAATATAGAACTGGGAGAGATCTTTGGCGTAGAACTTAACACCCAGGAAGAAGTTTTACCTTATGCGCATAAGCTGCAGGAATTAGGAGCACGCAACATTCTGGTTTCTATGGCCGGAAAAGGCGCTGTGTTATTGGATGAAAACGGAAAGGAACATCGCTCTTTGGCGCCGAAAGGAACGGTGATCAATTCTGTAGGTGCCGGAGATTCCATGGTGGCCGGCTTCATTTCCGGCTGCATTGAAAGTGATTATGATTATTCGCATGCCTTTATCAAAGGCGTATGCAGTGGAAGTGCCAGTGCCTTTTCGGAAAATTTATGCACCAAAGAAGAGGTTCTCGCATTGATGGAGACGATGAAAGGGTGATGTAAAATCATCCTTTTTTTACGGACTATGGATTGCAGTCAGTCTTCCTTTTGACTAAAATAGGGTCGGAAGGATGAGAAATATGAACAATTTTGATTTACATATGCATTCCAATCGGAGCGGAGATGGACAATTTTCTCCTGCTGAGCTGATCGCAATGCTTAAACAAGCCGATATTCAAGTAGCGGCCCTGAGCGATCACGATACGATTTCCGGAGTTTTGGAAATGATCGAAGAAGGCAAAAAGGCCGGGATCCGTATAATACCTGCCATCGAATGTTCGACACTCTTGGGCCAGTATGATGTCCATGTCTTAGGGTATGGAATTGATTTGAAAGATCCATATTTTGTCAATCTTCAAAAAAATATTCAAAGTAAAAATCAGGGCGTTTTTCATCAAAGAGTTGAAAAACTAAGAGCCAAGTATCATGTGGAAATCGATGAAGAAGCAATATTGAAAGAAGCCAATGGGACCAATCCTTGGTTTATCATGATGACAAGAATCTTTCAGGATCCAAGATATCAGGAAATTGAAGATTTCAAAGATTATATTCCTGGAGGCAAACGCTCAGACCCGGCTCCTGTCAATTTTTTCTGGGATAAATGCATGCCGGGAAGTGATCTCTATGTTCAGGCGTATAACCCGGATTTTAAAGATACGATCCAGAAGATTCATGAAGCAGGAGGTCTTGCGATCATTGCCCATCCGTATCAGACGTTCTATCATAACCAAGAACGTCTTCAATACGCGCTGGATTGCGGAATCGACGGATTGGAGGCTTACAGCAACTACCATAAGCCGGAACATAATGAATATTATGAAAGCTTTGCCCGTAAACATAACCTTTTGATCACTTGCGGAAGTGATTTCCACGGCGAAAAAAAGCCCAGTATCAAACTGGGCGAATATGGTCTTGAAAAAGATGGAAGTGAATTCCTGCATCGTTTTCTAAACGCGTTGGATCATCGTTAAGGTGATCCTTTTTTATTCGAATTCTTCAAATTGTTTTTTGTATTTATGAAGTGTGTAATCGTAGCCGAAAAGAAGAACGCCTTCCACGATCAGGCTCAAGCCGATCACCTGCATAAGAAATGCCACCGACTGCAACGGCTTTAACAGTAATAAGATTCCGATTCCCAGACAGATGGCGGAAACAATGGCGGAGATCTTCCAGTTTGAAAAGCCGTAGTCTTTGAGTAAGAACGATTTTTGAAGCTGAATGATGGAATTGACCATGATAACGATTCCCGTTAGGATCGGAAGCATCGCAATCAAAGACTCCGGAGACAGAATCAGAAAGATTCCCACCAACAGGCAGGGAAGGCCGGCAAACAAAGGCGTGGTATCTACCGAGATCCGTTTGCCAAAATACGTGTACAAAAAGGTGATCCCGGCAGCCACCAAAGCTACACCGAGAATACGGATCGCAATGGAAAGCAGGTCTTTGTTCAAAAAAATCAGGATGAGTCCAAAAAGAATATAGAAAAGGGCCATCATCCGTACTTCTTTTCTTCTGGGATTGATTAAATGGTTCATATGTGTTCCTTCTCTCTTTTCTATATTATATCATTTCAAAGGGAAAAATAACTTTTAAACGCAACCGGGTCTATCAAACGGTTTGTATCAAAAATAAGGTTCGTTGTATACTAAAACCGAGGTGATAAACGTGAAAGCTTGTATCGTAATGGATAATGGTTTTGAAGAACTGGAAGCAATGGGACCAATTGCGCTTTTAAGAAGGGCTGGCATCGAAGTCGATATTGTCAGTGTAGAAAACGATCATGTCACAGGCCGTTTTGGCGTAACTTATTCGCCTTCGATTCCTTTTGATTCGTATGATTTCTCCAAGGCCGATTGTTTGATTCTTCCTGGAGGGCCGCATTGGGAAAAAATCGTGTCCAATGAAAAAGTATGCGAACAATTAAAAGCCTTTGCTCAGGATAAAGTGTTGGCTGCAATCTGTGCCGCGCCGACGATCTTAGGAAAACTGGGCTTGTTGAAAGGGAAGAAATACACATGTTTTGAAAGCATGAATGAAGATTTTGGCGGAGAATACCAGTATCGGTATACGGTTCGTGACGGCAATATCATCACGGCCATATCGGCAGCCGCAAGCATTGAATTTGCCTTTAGTATCATTGAAGAGCTTCTGGGAAAGGAAAAGACAGAAGCCGTTAAGAAATCGATTTATTATGATGCCACTCACTGATTATTTTCTAAAAGGATCCAAACATTCTCAAACGGGCCAGATTGGTTTGGAAGTCGAACATTTTCTTGTTTCCAAAAAAGACGGAACACCGATGCCGTATCACGGCCCTAAAGGGGTGGGGGCTCTTTTAGAGACTCTAAAAGAAGACTACCCGGATCATTATTATGAACAAGGGCAGCTGATCGGCTTAGAATCCCCGGATGTTTTGATCACTCTGGAGCCGGGTTCTCAGTTAGAAATCTCCATCGCCTGCATGGAAGATCTGGATACGATCTTAAAGATCTACCTGAAGGCGCTGAAGCCCATCCTTGGTTATCTTTGCGATTTAGAATACGAATGCCTTTGTGTCGGCGGTCTTCCTGGCGTGTCGGCTCAGCAGGTTTTACGCATTGATAAACAGCGCTATGAGCTGATGGAGAAATACTTTGAAAAGACCGGTCAGCGAGGCAAAGAAATGATGAAGGCCACCGCGGCCGTGCATGTCAGTGTGGATTATGCGGATGAAAAAGATTTCATCAATAAATATCGCATGGCCCACATCCTGCATCCGCTTCTGGCTTTTATAACTTCACACAGTTTTGTTTATGCCGGAAAGAAGAATGAAGATATTTTATTACGAGATTCGATTTGGACGCATACCGACCCGAAACGATGCGGAATCTTTCCCGGTCTCTTTTTGGATGATTTTGGATTCGATGCCTATGCCAAAGTGCTTATGGATACTCCGCTGATCTTGATGAACGATCATGGAGAATTTGTCGATACACAGGAAAAAACCTGTGAGGAAGTCGCTCAAAGCTATGGCTATGATGAAGCCTGCATTGGGCATTATCTTTCGATGGTGTTCTGGAATGTTCGTTTGAAACAGTTTATAGAGATTCGCAGTGCCGATTCTATGCCGCCTTTATATACGCAGGCGTATTGTGCCCTGATCAAAGGTTTGTTCTATTCCGAAAAGAATGTACAGAAATATGCCTCTTTGACAAAGGATGAACAAGATATCCGTGCCGCTTTAAAGAATCTAAGAGAAAAAGGGTATCAGGCCCAGGTTTATGGATATTCTGCCTATGGCTTGTTGCGAGAAATGCTTGAAGATGGAGCAGAATACCTGAATGATAAAGAGAAGAAATTTCTTTTGCCTTTGACAGAAATCGTAGAAAATCAGGCGCATATTCCGGATCTTACCATAGAACAGACATATCAGAAGCTGATTTTGACGCATTGGATTTCTTCCAAGGAAAGTGCTATGAAGATTACCACGGCCATCCAGAAAAGTGAATTGAATCTGGGAGGAAATATGTATACGCGGACTTTGCACGTTCCTAAGATCTTTACCCAGACGGATAAACAAAATTTCATTCAAATTGTAAACCAGACCTACAGGATCTTTACCAAAGTGATCGATGCGTACAAAAAAGATTCCAGTATTCGGACTTTGTTTGGATTTTCGAAGCAGCTGGAAGAGCTGATCTTATGTGAACCTTTTTATACCAGTCCGGTTCCCATTTGCCGCATTGATATTTTTTATGATGAAAAAACAAAAAACTTTGCCTTTTGTGAATTCAATACCGATGGAACTTCGGCTATGAACGAAAACAAGCGGTTGAATGATTTTCTGTGCTTGAATAATATTTATCAGTATGACCCGCATTCCTATGAGATCTTAGAACTGGTGGATCGCTGGGCCGATGCTTTGATCCAGACCATGAAAGAAGATCCTGGAGTGCCGGAGAATCCACGCATTGGGATCTGCGATTTTTTAGAAAACGCCTACTATACCGAACTGTATGTTTTTGAGCAGGTGTATAAGGATAAAGGATTTGATTGCGAAGTCATCGATATTCGAAAACTGGATTATAAACAAGGAAAACTTGTATCTCAAAAAACCGGAAAGCCGATCGATGTCATCTATCGGCGAGCCGTTACCCGGGATGTGATGGATCATATCGATCAGATCCAGCCTTTTATTCAGGCGTATTTAGATCATGCTTTTTGTTGCATAGGGGCTTTTCAGACTCAGCTTGTTCATCATAAACAAATCATGCAAGTTTTGACAGACCCGCAAATGCAGCGTTATTTTTCGCAAGAAGACATTGAATTCATACAGGCTCATTGCCCTGTAACCTACGATTTGAGCGAAGATCGAATTTCCAGGGTTTTAGAAGATAAAGACCACTGGATCATCAAGCCGAAAGATTCTTATGCTTCAAAAGGCGTATGGGCCGGTGTGGATCTGCATCGCAATCAATGGGAGAAAGTGCTCAGAGAGCATATTAACGATAACTATATCGTTCAGCGCTATATCACACCGTTTAAGACTTTGAATATTGATTTGGTCAACCAGGATGCGTTTATGGAATATTCCAATATGAGCGGGCTCTATGTTTATAATGGAGAATTTGCCGGAGTGTATTCCCGCTTGAGCGATGGGGGCATCATATCGACCCAGTACAATGAAAAAACGATACCAACGCTGTTTGAACGTTGACAAAGTCAAGATGCTCTCATAAAATAAAGTCAACTACAGTGATAAGAAAGAGTACATAAAGTCTAAGCGAAAGAGACCTTCTGGCTGGTGAAAAGAAGGGCGGAAACTTTATGGAATACATCTTGGAGTAGAAGACTGAATTCAGTAGGTCATTCCGGGCACACCCGTTACAGTGTTAGAGTATGATGGTACTCGATGAGGAGAATACTGTGAAGTGTTCTTGAATTAAGGTGGTAACGCGATGTCCCTTTCGCCCTTATGGTGGAAGGGACTTTTTGTATAGGAGGGATACCAGATGATTATCGTATTTAAGCCTCAGGCCCAAAAAAAGGATATCCAGAGGGTGCTGGATAAAGTAGAGAAGCTAGGATTACAGACACATATTTCCCAAGGAGAGAATACGCTTGTCGTCGGACTGGTCGGAGATACGACCCGGGTGGATCCAAAACGCATCGAAGTAGAGGAAAGCGTTGAGCGTATCATGAAGGTCAGTGAACCTTACAAGCTGGCCAACCGGGCCTTTCATCCTGAAGACAGTGTGATCGATGTATCCGGTGTAAAAGTGGGATCGAAGGAACTGACATTGATTGCCGGGCCTTGTTCGGTGGAATCAAAGGAACAGCTTTTGGAAGTGGCACACCGCGTCAAGGAAAGCGGAGCCAATTTGCTAAGGGGCGGCGCCTACAAGCCAAGAACTTCTCCTTATTCCTTTCAGGGGATGGGTTCTTCGGCCTTGGATCTTTTGGTCAAGGCCAAAGAAGAGACGGGTCTTCCTATCGTGAGTGAACTGATGTCGGAAAAACACATCGAAGAATTCAATGATAAGGTCGATCTGGTACAAATCGGGGCCCGCAATATGCAGAACTTTGATTTATTAAAAGAAGTCGGAGAACGGATAAAAAAGCCGGTTCTTCTAAAGCGAGGCTTATCCAATACTTATGAAGAGTGGCTGATGTCGGCCGAATATATTATGGCCCATGGCAATCCGAATGTGATCTTGTGTGAAAGAGGGATCCGTACTTTTGAAACGTATACTCGAAATACTCTGGATCTGCAGGCAATCCCTGTCTTGAAGCGCCTGACGCATTTGCCGATCATCATCGACCCCAGCCATGCCGGGGGAAAATGGTGGCTGGTTGAGCCGATGGCCAAAGCCAGTGTGGTGGCCGGATGTGACGGCTTGATGATCGAGGTCCATAACGATCCAGAGAGCGCCCTTTGTGATGGGCCGCAGTCGTTGAAACCGGACCGTTATGATGATCTGATAAAGAAGATCCGAAAACTGGAAAAAGCATTATAAAAAAGATAGACAAGCGTCTATCTTAAGAAAAATTTTATCATTTTATCGCAAATATTTTTGTATGGCTGATAACGCATAGGCAGATCGATCCATGTCTTTTTATCGACCATACTTTTTTTATGGGAGAACGTGTCAAATCCGATCTTACCATGATACGCTCCCATGCCGCTGGCTCCAACGCCGCCAAAGCCCATTTGGGATGTAGCCAGATGGATGATGACATCGTTGATGCATCCGCCGCCAAACTGAGTGTAAGACTTCACTTTTTCGATGTTTGTCTTATTTTGAGAAAACATATACAGCGCTAAGGGATGCGGATGCGATCGAATGGTCTGGATGGCTTCGTTTAGGCCTTTGTATGTCAACACCGGCAATAAAGGCCCAAAGATCTCTTCTTTCATGATGGCATCTTTCCAGGTCACACGATCCAGGATCGTGGGTTCGATTTGTAAGGAGGCATGATCGCACTTTGCTCCATAGACCACCTTTTCTTCATCGATCAAAGAGCAAAGGCGATGGAAATGTTTTTCATTGATGATCTTTCCATAATCTTTGTTCTTACTAAGAGGGTCGGAAGAATACTGTTTCTGGATTTCGCGGATCAAAGCCTGGATCAGCTGATCTTTGATTTTCTCATCACAGAGGATATAATCAGGGGCCACACAAGTCTGACCGCAGTTGAGGTATTTTCCAAAGACGATCCGACGGGCCGCCAAATCGATCTTGGCACTGTCATCTACGATGCAGGGACTTTTTCCGCCCAGCTCCAAAGTGATAGGGGTAAGATACCGGCTGGCTTTTTCCATGACCAGATGGCCGACGCTTTTACTTCCGGTGAAGAAGATGTAATCAAATTTTTGTTCCAGCAAGGCCTGGTTTTCTTTTCTTCCTCCGTTGATGCAGGTGACATATTCCGGTGTAAAAATCATGGAAACGATCTTTTCCAGAATCGCGCTGGTGTGTGGAGAATAGGCACTTGGTTTCAGGACAACCGTATTTCCGGCTGCAATGGCATCGGCCAATGGATCGATCGTCAGCATGAAGGGATAGTTCCATGGGGACATAATCAAAACGACGCCGTAAGGAGAAGGCTTGACAAAGCTGCGGGAAACATATTGGGAAAGCGGTGTGCGAACCCGCTTTTCTTTTGCCAGACGACGGGTATGCTTGATCATATATGAGATCTCGCTTAAAGCCAGACCGATCTCACACATATAACTTTCGGTAGGACTTTTCCCCAGATCTTTTTTTAAAGCTTCTTCGATCTTATCCTGGTTGGCCTGTATAGCTTTTTTCAGTCGCTGAAGAGCTTCGATTCGTTTTTGAACAGGCAAGGTAGCACCGGTCTCGAAGTAAGCTCGCTGGTTTTGAATGATTTCCTGGATTTCTTTAGCTTCCATGATGTCCCTCCATTAACTGATGATAATAAGTTTCCAATTCTCTGGTATCCATTTCCATCGGGACAGGATACAGCGGGTTTGCCTCATGATCGGCCTGTTTTGCCAAAGCGGGAATGTCTTCTTCTTTGATCTGCGAGAAGGTATCGGGGATCCCAAATGTTTTTTTCATGGTCTTAATGGCTTCTATAAAGTCCTTTGCCCGCTGTTTTTCATCCAGGGCATGACTGGTTCCAGACACTGATGCAAGCTGAGCCAGCTTTTTGGTTGCAGAGCTTCCATAAGCCTCCAGGATCATCGGCAGGATCACGGCGTTGGCAAAACCGTGAGGGATATTGTACTGGCCGCCTAAAGAATGAGCGATGGCATGAACGTATCCAACATAAGACTGAGAAAATGCATTCCCGGCCAAAAAAGCAGCTTCCAGCATGTTTTTGCGGGCATCCAGATCGTTTCCGTCATTGACGGCCTTGGCAAGATTCATAAAAATCAGCTGAATGGCTTTCACGGCATCTTCGCGTGTCTCTTTGGTGGTGGAATTTCCAATATATGCCTCAACGGCATGTGTCAGGGCATCCATTCCTGTCGTTGCGGTCAAAGAAGGCGGGAGGGTCTTAGTAAGGTAAGGGTCCAGGACAGCGTAGCGGGGAATCAAAGGAAAATCATTGATCGGGTATTTGTGCCGTGTCTTAGAGTCTACGATCACCGCCGCTAAAGTTGTTTCGCTTCCAGTTCCGGCTGTGGTAGGAATGGCTACCAGAGGAGGAATTTTCTTTAATACCTTCAGTATTCCTTCCATTTTGGCCAAACTCTTTTTAGGGCGGGCAATTCGGGCCCCTACCGCTTTTGCACAGTCAATGGAAGAGCCGCCTCCAAAACCGATCAAAGCCTGGCAGTGATTCTGAATATAGAGCTTTCTGGCTTCTTCTACATTTTCACTGGTTGGATTGGGAACGGTATCGTCATAGACGATGCACTGGATCCCTTTTTCTTTTAGATCCGCTTCTAAAGGCTGACTTAAGCCAAAAGAACGGATACTTTTGTCGGTGATCAAAAGTACACTTTGTATATCTTTTGAGAGAAACAGATCTGCCAGCGAAAAAATACTGGGTAAGATCTCTGGTTTCCGGTAGGGCAAAAAAGGCAATGCCAGATGGAGAACGTTCTGGTAGATCCGGCAATAGATCTTTCGCACAGGATTCATGGTTGTCCCTTCTTTCTTGGACATTCAAAATATCTATTCTAGGTTTTATCACGCGAAAAAGATCGTGTCAATATGGAAAGCGCTTTCTGATATAATTAAAAAAAGGAAGATTTTTATGAGACTGTTTCGAAACAAACAAGAGGATCCAGCGATACAAAATGATGAGGTTCGTATGCGAATCGTTTTTACAGGCATTGTGCAGGGAGTGGGATTTCGCTATGAAGTGAGCAAACTGGCCAAAGATCTTGAATTAAGCGGATGGGTCCAAAACCAGTATGATGGAAGTGTCCTTTGTGAGCTGCAGGGACCCAGGGAAAAGATCATATTTCTGATTCATCAGCTGGTCATTATGCCAAGGCTCCATATCGATTCGGTGGATAAAAAAATCATCCCGAAAACCAAAGAAAAAGGCTTTCGGGTACGGTACTAAAAAAAGGTGTCCAGGACACCTTTAAGACTCGTCATTGAGCAAATGCAGTTTATCAAACAGATAGAACAATAAAGACATCAGCATACCTGTGATACAGGCAAGTACCATTCCGGATAAAGAAATGCTTCCAATCGTGATGGTCACGCCGCTGAGTCCAACAACGAATACAACGCTGGTCAAGACCATGTTGACGCTTTTTCCATAGTCTACTTTATTGTCGACCAGGATTCGCAACCCGCTGGTTCCAATCATTCCGTACAATAAGAAACTGATTCCTCCGATGACTGGATTTGGGATCGTTTGAATCAAAGCGGACAATGGCCCGATAAAAGAACATACGATAGAAAGGATCGCAGCACCGGCAATGACCTGTACACTGTATACGCCGGTAATGGCCATAACACCGATGTTTTCTCCATAGGTCGTTGTCGGAACCGATCCGATAAGTCCGGAAAGCATACTGGAAAAATTATCCGCAAATAAAGAGCGGTGAAGACCTGGATCTTTGATCAAATCACGGCCTACGATCTTTCCGGTCACGATCTGATGCCCGATGTGTTCGCTGGCAATTACCAGTAAGACAGGAAGCATCATTAAGATCGCATTGATATCAAACTTTGGAAAGGTGAAATTCGGGATGGCGAACAGACTGGCCTCCATGACAGGGGTAAAGTCAACGATTCCCACCATCACGGCGCTAAGATATCCGGCTACCACGGCAATCAAGATAGGGATAACACTTAGAAACTTTTTGAAGCACACACTGCCAATCACGGCAACGCCTAACGTGATGCCAAATACAAGTACGTTTTCAAACTGGATCGCTTGATCGAGCAGACCGGCAGTGCTGGCGGCACTGCTTGAAAGTTCCAATCCGATCAAAGCAACAACAGGGCCCATGGCTGCACTTGGCAGTACGATATCGATCCATTTGGTTCCGAATTTGTAGATGATCCCGGCCAGCAAACATCCACAGAAACCGACAACCACAAATCCGCCCAGGGCGTATTCATAACCCATGCTGGCAATGATTGCGTTTCCAGGCGCAATAAAGGCAAAACTGCTTCCCAGATATGCCGGAGCTTTTCCCTTTGTGATAAAGATAAACAACAATGTTCCAATACCATTCATCAAAAGAACGATGGCAGGATTGATTCCAAACATGAAAGGAACCAGAACGCTGGCACCAAACATGGCGAACATATGTTGAATGCTGAGTGGAACCAAAAGTTTTCCAGGAACTTTTTCTTCCACTTGAATGATTCTTTTAGCCATAATCTCCTCCTTAAAAATAATCTTTAAAAATATACCATAAATCTAAAGTGGAATTCTATAAAAATTATTGTATAATGAATTGGCAATGTGCCCGTAGCTCAATTGGATAGAGTACTTGATTCCGATTCAAGCGGTTGCAGGTTCGATTCCTGTCGGGTGCGCCAGAAAACACAAAAGCTCAGTTTGATCAAAAACTGAGCTTTGATTTCAAGTCTCCGTACCTCAGTAGGATAGAGGGTCCGCCTCCTAAGCGGAACGTCGCAGGTTCGATTCCTGTCGGGGACGCCATCCAAACATTTCCGAAAGTCTTGAATAGGAGGCTTTCGTTTTTTTTGTCGAACAGTCCCGGTTTAGTATGGATATTGCACAACATCGGATATCACATTTAGTGTTGATGATAATGGAATACCAACAAAAGTGGAAATTTCAAAAGCCAATGCGACAACCGGTGAAGAAATCGAAGGGGCTAAGATGTCATTGACCGATAAAGAAACCGGGGCCATCCGTAAACAGAGAAATAAAAAGTAGGAGGCAATGCAATGGAATATAAGCCCGGTGTACTGGGGATCAATGCGATCGATTTGATCAAGGATATAAAAAAGAGAACGATACAGAATGTAACAGGATGGCTTATGTTATGGCCCTGGATCATCTGATGCGAGGTGCCATGGAGGGAGCCGACAATGTACCCAATATGGAAGCTGCTTTGTATTGTTACAGAATGATGAAAGAATTGATCGACGAGAAATATCCGGAAACAGAGACAGAATAGAACAATTTATGAGGAATGGTTCATTGATGAATCAGTCCTTTTAAAAAGTTTTTATCGAAAATAAGTAAAAACCTCTAGATTTTAAAAAGTTTTTCATCATTTTAAGTAAAAACTTTATATATACCCGTTTTTTTAGTACAATGATTGTGGAGGTACGCTTTATGATTCCAAGACCTTATTACCTTGATCTTTTAAATCGTTATAAAGATCTTCCGTTAGTGAAGATTCTGGCGGGAATCCGTCGTTGTGGAAAATCAACGATACTGGAAATGTTTTGCGAGAATCTGATTCAATCGGGTATCAGTAAGGATCACATCATTCAAAGAAGATATACCTCGGAAGATTTCGATAACGGAATGACAGATAAAGATATGTATGAGGATATCAAAAAAGAAATCAAAGACGGAAAAAAGTATTATCTGTTATTGGATGAAGTACAGGAAGTAACAGATTGGGAAAAATCTATCAATAGTCTACTGGAAAATTTTTCAACGGATATTTATGTGACTGGATCCAATTCAAAACTAATGTCTAGAGAAATATCGACCTATCTATCGGGGCGATATGTGGAGATACCGGTATATACACTCTCTTTTTCAGAATACCTGGTTTTTAAAGAAGGAACCGATTTATCAAAGCAAGATCTATTGATGGAATATATCCGGACAGGAGGATTCCCTATCATAGCAGATCATGACTTAGATGAAAGATCTTCCTATCAGATTGTGGAAGGAATCTATCATTCTGTAATTACAAACGACATTACAAAACGATTTAATATTAAAAATTATGACCTTTTTAACCGTGTAGTAAAGTTCATTGTAGAAAATGTGGGAAAAACGTTTTCGGCCAACACGATCGTAAAATATTTAAAAGGTGAAGGACGTTCCTTAACGACAGAATCTATTTATAATTATCTGGAGTGGCTGGAGAAAGCGTTTGTGATTTATCGATGCTCGAGATATGACCTTCAGGGGAAATCGATATTAAAAACACAGGAAAAGTTTTATTTGGCCGATTCTTCTTTAAAATACTGTATTTTAGGGTTCAATCCCCGATCCATTGCAGCTATGTTGGAAAACATTGTATATTTCGAGTTGTTAAGAAAAGGATATAGTGTTTTTATCGGAAAAAATGAAAGAAAAGAAATTGATTTTGTGGGAGTTAAGCAGGATAAAAGAATCTATGTCCAGGTATGCAGAAGGCTTCCGGACGATTCGGATCGGGAAATCAATAATTTATTGGAACTAAGTGATAACTTTCCTAAGTATGTAGTGACCATGGATGAAATGGATGTAGGAAATGTACATGGAGTACAAATTGT
>NZ_CALVGO010000021.1 GCF_944327125.1 uncultured Faecalicoccus sp. | reverse complement strand
CGGTCACGGTCCATGGAATCTACATTGTCCATGGTGACATCCATCTCTTCAAAATAGAGATAGGTCAGAATATCGGCGGCCGATAGAGAGCCGCCTGGATGTCCGGACTGGGCCCAGTAGACCTGATTCAGAATATTTTTACGAATATTCAATGCGTGTTTTTCTAATTCTTTCATAGAGATTCTCCTATAGAGCTTCTTTGGTCGCAATCACATCCACACCCGTTCCTGCGACATTTTCCAAAACGACATCTCCAATATGAACCGGAGCCTGTACTTTGACAGATTTGAGATCTTTCATACATTCAAAGATCTTGTCCTTAGGAATATCATGCGCCGTTTTTACAGAGATCATGATTTCTTCCTTTGAACCGCTGACCGGAACGATACTGGTCACAATACGCGTTGGATTGGTCACTTCCTTACGGGCGTAAATATCACCTTGCTGACAAGTGTTTCCTGAAACCGAAATCACTTTCCCGTCTTCCATTTCCACACTCAAAGCACAACCCATAGGACATCCAATACATGTAAGTTCTCTTGTTTCCATATTATTTATCCTCCAGTGTGATACGAATCGTTGATGGATCCACTTCCATCAGTTTTTTCTTCGTTAAAATGATCTGTTCCATTTCACCAGGAGCCAGGATCTTCGATGGTTTATGAAGAATTCTTTCATCATCCAGATACACACTGATGAAATGATCTTTATAAACACCGCCGACACGGAAACGTACGGTCAAAAGATCGTCCATATCTTCCGGACGCACAACGAATGGAACACTGTAGCGAACCCCGTTGTCGGTCTGGATCGGAATCGTCTTGGTCGCCTTTACTTCCTGATCTTTTAAATATTTCACGGCATTTTTTCCGGCCTGTTTGGCTTCCTGCGATACAAAGTCTACCAGGTCATGCACATGCAGAACATTTCCGCAGGCAAAGACACCGTCAATGGTCGTTTCCAAAGATTCATTGACCTTTGGTCCTTTGGTGATCGGGCTGATCTCAATACCGGCCTGATTGGACAATTCATTTTCCGGAATCAGACCGCACGACAACAACAGCGTATCACACGTATATCTCTCTTCCGTTCCCGGTACCGGTTTCCCATCTTTGACCTCGGCAATCGTGACTGCTTCTACACGTTCTTTCCCCTCAATATCTACCACCGTATGACTTAGCTTCAAAGGAATGCCAAAGTCATCCAGACACTGTACGATATTCCGTTTCAGACCGCCTGAATAAGGCATCAGTTCCGCAACGACCTTTACTTTTGCCCCTTCCAGGGTCATTCTTCGAGCCATGATCAATCCGATATCGCCAGATCCTAAGATCACAACTTCTTTTCCCGGCATCAAGCCATCGATATTGACAAGTTTCTGCGCCGTTCCTGCACTGTAGATTCCAGCTGGTCGATACCCTGGAATGTTCAAGGCGCCTCGAGGTCGTTCCCGGCATCCCATCGCCAGAATGATGGCTTTGGCCTGGATCTGGAACAAACCTTCTTTAGAATTCATGGCCGTAACGACTTTATCCGATGAAATGTCCATGACCATCGTATTCAATTTATAAGGGATCTTCTGTTCCTTCACTTTTTCAATAAAACGGCTGGCATATTCTGGACCCGTCAGTTCTTCCTTGAACGTATGCAGTCCAAATCCATTATGGATACACTGGTTCAGAATTCCTCCCAGTTTGGTATCACGTTCCAGAATCAGAATATCTGTTTCCCCTGCTTCTTTTGCGCTTAATGCGGCTGCAAGACCTGCCGGTCCTCCGCCGATGATTACAACATTTACCTTTTTCATTGTCTTGCCTCCTACAGATCTTCTTTATCGTTTCCTACGATAAAGTTCGAATGCCCGCCGGATTTACTTACATTATACATATCGATATCCGAAACTTCGTTAGATAAGATCTCCATTACACGCGGACTGCAGAAACCAGCCTGGCATCTTCCCATACCGGCTCTGGTACGGCGTTTTACACCATCCAGTGAACGGGCCGGGATCACACGATGCAGTGTTTCCACGATCTCCCCTTCTGTCACCATTTCACAGCGGCAGATGATCGTTCCATAACGAGGATCTTTTTTGATCAGTTCGTTTCTTTCTTCCAATGTCATTTCAGAAGGTTTGATCAAACCTTTGCGCGTTTTCTTAAAATCTGGTTTTTCAACGGATCCCGTTTTTTCCTGGATCATTTTGGCAACCATCACACCAATGGCCGGACAGGAAGAAAGACCTGGCGATTCAATACCGGCAACATCAATAAAGTTTGGTGCATCCTTGACTTCTTCAATGATAAATTCATGATCTGGATGATGGGCACGAAGTCCGGCAAACGAAGTGATCACATCACGCATTGGAAGATTCTTTACGGCCATGGAAGATTTCATGGCGACTTCATCCAACCCCTTGCGTGTTGTATTGACCCCTTCCTTGTCTTCGATATCCATGCTTGTAGGTCCTACCAGCATATTTCCATGAACGGTCGGTGTGACCAGGACCCCTTTTCCCATCTTCGTTGGAAGCTGGAAGATCGTATGGGCAACATGTTTTCCTGCACTCTTATCCAGCAGGTAATATTCTCCCTTTCGAGGGATGATCTCCATTTTGTCTTCGCTGACCATATTATGGATCGTATCGGCATAGACGCCTGCGGCATTGATCACATATTTGGTATTGAATATACCTTTTGGTGTATGGATCTCATAATGATCTTCTATTTTTTTGATCTCTTCTACCGGGGAATCAAAATAAAATTCCACGCCGTTTTCAGCCGCATTTTCCGCCATGGCCAGATTCAGTTCAAACGGACAAACGATGCCTGCACTTGGCGCATACAAAGCCGCTACGGCTTCATCGGAGATATTTGGTTCCATTTCTTTTAATTCATCGCGTTCTACGATGCGAAGTCCGGGAACCCCGTTGGTCACTCCACGATTGTAGAGCGTTGTTAATCCATCCCGGTTTTCTTCATCGGTACAAACCACAAACGAACCGATTCGTTTGAATGGAATGTCCAGATCTTTGGCAAGCTCATCCATCATGGCATTGCCTTCTACATTCAATTTTGCCATCAGCGTACCTTCCTTGGCATCATAGCCGGCGTGAATGATGGCACTGTTTGCCTTGGATGTTCCGCAACAAACATCTTCACATTTTTCCAGAACCGCGATCTTCAGCGGATAGCGTGAACATTCACGGGCAATCGCGCTGCCGCTGACACCGGCTCCAATGATGATTACATCGTACATAGTACCCCTCCATTTATCGTCTTTATACACTGTAAATCTAACCCACTAAAAATGGGTTGTCAAACTTCGAAATGCCTTTAAATAAAGGATTTACAAGCCTTTTACATTAATCAAAACTTTTGATTAATCCATTTTTGTCTATCGGTTTTCTCTCCCTTTTCCAAAGTCTTCTTTTTACGCCTTTTTCTTGCGTCGCCAATTAATCATAAGTATAATATTAATAATCAAAACAAATTTGATTAATTGATTTCTATTATTCAAAATAAATCAAAAATTTAAGGAGAAAGTTATGGGAAAACGCAAGAAAATCACCACCCGCGACATTGCCGAATACACCGGACTGTCACAGTCCACCGTTTCTATGATCCTCTCCCACAAAGAGAACGTTTCCTTTTCTAAAGAAACTCAGGACATCGTCTTCCAGGCCGCCAAAAAGCTGGGTTACAAAAATGAGCCTGGAAAGACCCGCCAGAATCAGAAAGACCTTCACCAGACCATCGTGGTCATGGCGCCGCATCTTTCCAACAGTTATTACGCGACCCTGATCCATTCCATTGTTTATGAAGCGAAAAAACACAATTACTCTGTTTTTACGATCACAACCATGCGAAACGCACAGCAGGAAGATTATTATTATGACCTTCTATCCAATCTGGATCTGGCCGGGATCATCTACCTCTATCCGCCGACAAAGATCTCCAAGGCCAACGCCCTCTATAAAAGAATGCCGGTGGTATCCATTGGAGACAAACCGCAGGGCAGCCGCTTTGATTCCGTGGAATTGAACGGTTTAAGCGCCGGGCATCTTATGGGCGAATACCTTTTGAATCTGGGGCATGAAAAGATCACTTTTATTTCTGCACCGGTCATGGGCAAAGAGATTTCCCGTATCCACCGGTACGAAGGTCTGATCCACGCCTTTGAAGATCAGGGAAAAGATCCCTCCAGCATCAAGCTCAAGACCATGTCTTTGGCCCAGTATGAAAGCATTCAGACCGAAAACATTGAATATCAGGTCGGATACGAACTCACGATGGAAGTCCTGGAAGAAGGAACGGATTCCACCGCTTTGGTTGCCAACAACGACATGACCGCACTGGGTGTACTGTCCGCTTTAAAAAGCGAAGGATATAAGGTTCCAAAAGATTTCTCCGTGGCCGGTTTTGACAATATCTTAATGTCTTCGCTTCCAGACATCTCCTTGACGACCATTGAACATGCGACATTTCTTAAAGGGAAAGAAGCGGTTGATATTATTTATAAGAAACATCTCAAGAACAAAGATCAAAAGTCGCATCCGTATATTCTTCGTCTGGAATATGAACCGGAACTGATCATTCGTAAAACAACCGGAAAACCAGGAAAGTAAAAGACTCTAAGGCCAGACCTTAGAGTCTTTTCTTAATCTAACAGGTCTGAAAGAACTCCAATATTCTCGATCATGATATCCGGCTGGATCGGATTGTCCGGAACTTCTTCTTTCTTTGTCTCCCCGCTCAGCACCAGGATACTGACCACTTCGCTTCCGTCGGCTACCGCGATATCGGTATACATGCGGTCTCCTACAATGGCGATCTGATCGGCATCCAGGCCAGTCGCCTTCTGGATATAATCCAAGGTTCTGTGGCTTGGCTTTCCAAAGAATTCCGGATATACACCGGTACTGGACTCGATGCATCGGGCAATGCTTCCGCAGTCCGGGATAAACTCTCCGCCTTCAATAGGACAATTGAGATCCGGATTGATTCCATAGTATGTCTTTCCATGACGGATAAATGTACAAATTTTCTCTAATTTCTCATAGGTCAGTGTCGTATCAAATCCTAAGATCACGACATCCGGATCCTGATCGTCCAATGTCCATCCGGCTTTTTCAAACGCTCTAAGCAAAGCCGGGGTCCCTACCACATAAAGGCGGGCGCCAGGATGGTGTTCACTTAGATACTGTAGGATCACATCGGTGGAGACCATCATCTGTTTTTCCGTGATATGGATATCCATCTTATCCAGCTTTGTGATATAGGCTTCCAGATCCTTTGAGGAATTGTTGGTGAAGAAATAATAATCTCTTCCCGTTTCCTTGACCTTGTTTAAAAACTTGTGCGTATAAGGAAACAAATCATTACCCAGATAGATCGTTCCATCCATGTCCAGAATGAACGCTTTGATCCCCTTCATTCTTTCTTTGATCTCGTTTAAATTTGTCAGCATAATCAAACCTAATTTTCTTTATAGTACTCTACAAAGACATCGCTGTATTCTTCCAGCAAGCCCAGATCCCACAGCAGCTGCAGCAAGCCATAGCGAACCCGAACTTCCTTGGCCAAAATCAAGCTGTCCTTTGTCATCACATCATCGATTCCTACCTGTTCAGGACGGTAAGGCGCCTCAACGGATTTTAAGATATTCACAACATAGTCTGGTTCTGGTAAATCCTTTCGAATCACATCTTGGATCTCACTCCATTTTTCAGAAATCGTATCAATGCGTTTCAAAGCTTCTTCGATATTATTTTTACCGGCCTTCTTTTCTAAAGCCAAAACACCTTCGGCAGCTCCTTCAAATTTTTCCGTTACCAGTGTTTCCCATTTCTTTTCATCAAATTGTTTAACTTTTTGTCTGCACTGATCAAAGTCTATATCTTCATTGACCAGTTTATACCATAGCGCTATCACTCCGGGGGTTGCCAACCCTACTTTAGTTCCGTGGAAAACTGGAGGTCTATGTTCAAACAAAAACTTCATTTCCCAATAATGAGAAACATGATGTTCACTTCCTGAAGCCGGACGGGAATTGCCTACAAAACCCATGGCCATTCCGGTTTCAACCAAAGCTTCGGTAATGGCTTGGATGGCCTTTTTATCGCGGGTAAGAACCCCATCTGCGTTCTCTACAACTTCTTTGATGGATTTATATACCATATCCACTATGGTCTTACAGTAATACTCATCATTGATAATGTGAGCAATTTTCCAATCCACCAGACAATTATATTTTCCTATGATATCTCCCAAGCCTGCTTTGATCATATCAATAGGAGCATTTCTTAATACTTCAAGATCGCCAAAGATGGCTGTAGGAACATGACAGTCATACGTTGTCTTTAAGTCATCTGTGATCAAAGCCGCTCCCACAGAGGCAAAACCATCCATACTTGGTGCGGTGGCAACGATACCATAATCTAAACCAACTTTTTTAGAAATAAATTTACTAAGATCATTCAGCGTTCCTGATCCAATTCCTAAAATATAATCATACTTTTGTTTCATTCCCAAAAGGATGTCGAAGACTGTTTTTTCGTTGGGAACAACTTCTCCTTTTAGGACAACAGAATCTGTCTGGATACCCTTTTCATTGAAATAAGTTTCCAGTTCTTTTCCGTATGCCTTTTTCGTATTTTCATCTTCAATCAAATAAATGACCTTATATTGGTTTTTATCTAGAAATCGAACAATATCTTCTTTTACGTTGTCTTTGATCTGTACCGTCGACAAATTGGTAACATGATGTTTTTGACAGTCACACTCAAAATCATGTCCCAGGTAATCGTTGATTTCAAAAGCGTTTACATCAATTTTCATACTCTATACCTAATCCATATTCACAAAACAGCGCATGGCTGACTCAACATCTTTTTGCATGGCATCCTGCCCTGCCTGAGCAATGTCATGGAAGAACTTTGTTGGGCAAGCCTGACTGGCTCCTTCGCCTCCAGCCTTATCCATATAGGTGAAATAGTTGATCTTGCGAACTCCGTTTTCAATCACCTTTTTATAATCTTCATGACTAACACCGCTTCCGCCATGCATGACAATAGGAACCCCTGTTGCTTCGCTTAATTCTTTGACCAACTCAAAATCAAGATTTGGTTCTGAGAAATATTCCCCATGCACCGTTCCAAAAGAACAGGCCAGACAGTCTACCCCGGTTTTTTCCACAAAATCCTTGGCCTCAGCAGGATCTGTGTAGTTGCTTCGATCGGATTTACGGTTTTCCGTGATTCCCTCATTATTCAAGGTAATCCCTGCCATTTTTCCAATTTCTGCTTCAATACTAACATTGTATTTACGAGCCATTTCAACTGCCTTTTTTGTCATTTCAACATTTTCTTCATAAGGAAGAGCCGAGCCGTCAAACATCACAGAAGTAAATCCCATTTTTAGAGATTTTTCAATATAGTCCAAATTAACTCCGTGATCCAGATGAACAACAACCGGAACTTTGGCTTGTTGGGCCATAAGAACCATCACCGGGCCAATCGTATCCAGATCCATGACATGATTTTCCTCATGCGTCTGAGCAAAGGCAATGATCGTTGGCATATCTAATTTTTCAGCGGTATCCAACACCGCAAGGATGTTTTCAAAATTTACGATATTGAAGGCCCCTAAGGCAATGTTTTTTTCTTCGGCGATTTTAAACACATCATTTAAAGTTGCTAGCATATTTTTCCTCCTTATTTAGAAAACTTGATCATTACTTTATAAGTATCTGGACGGCACGCACATTCCATGGCTTCTTTGATTTCCTGATACGGATAAACGGCTTCAATCAGCGGTTTTACATCAATGATGCCTTTCGATATGCAGTCGATGGCCTGGGCAAAAGTTTCAATCGTTCCATTTTGGGTACCCGTCACAACGATTTCCTGCGAATGCAGTCTACCGGCATCCACCAAAATTGGATCGTTTGGATGAATCGAGCTGAACATATTGCACACGCCACTTTTCGCTGTCATTTCAATAGCTTGGGCTGCAACGGCTGGAATGGCTGTTGTATTCTCAACAACATTGGCACCTCTTCCTCCAGTCAGTTTTTTTACTTCTTCAACCGGATCACATTCCATAGGATTGATCACGGCATCCGCTCCCATTTTCAAACCAAATTCACGGCGCGCGGCATCGGTCTCGCTCAAAATCACACGGGCACCTTGTTTCTTGGCACAAAGAACATGCAGAAGGCCCATAACGCCGCCTCCAATTACAACAACATCATCCCCCATTTTAATATGAGAGCGATTGATACTGTTGATCACACAGGCAAGCGGCTCTGTAAATGCAGCTTCATCATCCGGTGTTTCTTTAGGATATACATACAAATGTCTTGCCGGAACCGCAACATATTCGGAAAATCCAAAGAACCCGGATAATCCGTCTGGATTAAAATAAGATTTTCCTTTTGTAAAGTTTGCACAGATGTTTTCGTGATGATGTTTACAGTCATAACACATTCCGCAATCATCGATGATATACGGAATGACATGATCCCCTACCTGAACCATGGATGGGTCCACATCCGCACCCAGTTTTTCTACTACAGCACTGTACTCATGCCCACCTACGCGAGGATAAGACCATTTACTTCCTTTATAATCACGAACATCGTTTACACAAATTCCTGAAGTCAAAACTCGAACCAGGACTTCATCGGGTTTAATTTCCGGAACAGGGATCTCTTCAATTGAATATTTTCCAGGTTCCACTAATACACAAGCTTTCATTTCTTTTCCTCCTTCTCCAAAAAATAAAGAAGAGACACAGCATATTCGCCGGTCTCTTCCTTTAAAACTATGCTGTTAAAATTCCTGTCAGGCCTCCAACAACACCAATGACAACGATCAGAATAATGATCTTGATGGAAGTCCAGCGTTTTTTCATCAGCCAGTAAACAAGCATTGTAAATCCTAATGGCAAGATCTTTGGCATTACGGCATCAAACAATGTTTCCTGTACGTTGAAGGTCGAACCAGAAGTAACGATTTCTAATCCACACTTACAAGTTACATAGTTGGCAATCAAGCCACCCATAACCATACAACCCATAACCTGTGCACCTAGAAGCAGTTTGTCCAAGACACCTTTTTCCAGGAAATCCATAATGGCATCCGAGCCTTGCTGATAACCAAAGAAGAAGTTCGCAAAACTGAACACATAAGAAATCGCAAGCATTAAGATCAAATACGCAATAGAACCCCAAACAGTTCCCGTTAATGTAATATCAATACAGATGGCCAATAAGATTGGGATCAATACACCTTGATAGATCGTATCTCCAATACCTGCCAAAGGTCCCATCAAAGAAGTTTTTAAAGAAGTGATGAAATCACCTGGGATTGGTTCCCCTAAAGATTTCTGTTCTTCCAAAGCAATAGCCATACCCAGAATACAAGAACCAAATTCGATATGAACGTTAAAGAATTCCATTTCACGTTCCATAACTTCTTTACGTTTTGCAGCCCCATCTGGGTCGTCTTTATACAAGTAATTGATAACAGGTACAAATGTGTGTCCACAGGCCATACCCATCATACGTTCGTAGTTATAACAGCACTGTACCCATGTTTCCCAGTTAAATGCGGCATGATACAAGGCTTTCTTAGGGATGACGTGTTTGATTTTGTTTTCTTCAGCCATATTAGAAATCCTCCTCTAATTCAGCATCTTGTGCAATTGAGCTCTTATCATTTCCGTGTTTGTAAGCCAACTGAACATAGATCAAAGCGATTAATAAAGCAATAACACCTAAAGGAAGTAAACCTAATCCGGAATATACCGCAACAACAAATCCAAAGAATAAGAATACGCGGCTTTCTCCCTTGAAGATATATTGCAGAGTAATGGCGATACCTAGAGCCGGCATCAAACCACCAATGATCTGGAAGATCTTCAATGGAGTACCAGATAACATCTCTACGAAGTCCTGAATATAGGCAGCACCGAAATAAGCAGCCAATGAACAAGGAATGATACAAATGACAGCTGCCATGATCTGTGGCAACAATACGTTAGAGATCCAAATGCGATTATATTGTTCTTTTTCTACAAAACGATCTCCAACATGAACGAAGATGGAATCCAGCGTCATACGTGCATACCATACTAATGTTCCCAAGATTCCAATTGGCACAGCCAATGCCAATGCTGTATCGGCATCCAATCCACCGGTAATGGCATAAGTTGCTCCCAGTGTACCGGCCAATGCCATATCAGCTGGCATAGATCCACCTGCGGAAATAAATCCCAGGTATACCAAGTTGATAGAAGCTCCAACCATTGCACCTGTTAAGGCATCGCCTAAAATGATCCCGGCGATCCAACCACATACCAATGGCCGCTGGATGGTCCACAAACCGACAAATGGTAAGTTTGCTTCACCGATCCAATACAAGATTCCTAAAAGGACTGCTTGTAAAACCGAAATTGACATAAACTTCTCTCCTCTCTTCCTAATTCTATTTATGTCTGCAGATTCAGCCGTTACAACAAATTGTTGATATCGACAACCTTCTGCTCAGGTACTAATTGATAGTAAACATTGACACCTTTATCTCGCATGCGGCGAATGGAATCCACTTCTTCCGGACTTGCGGAAACATTATTCACAAAAGGTTTTCTATCCCCACGGATTCCCATTCCACCAAGACAAACCGCCTTGATATCAACGCCTCCATTGATCAATTGTTCAAAAACGATTGGTGTTTTTGTCAAAACAATAACTCTTTCCCCACCTGGATCTGGTTTCTGTAAAGCTTTTGTTGCTCCTTCCACTGTCAAAACGGCTACTTTTGTTCCCTGTGGAGCCAGGGCCATTAATACACGCTTATTAAATTTGTCATTTGCCACTTGATCGTCTACAATAACAATTCGGTTTGCACTAAGGCTTGGGGTCCAGGCCGTAACAACTTCCCCATGAATCAGACGATCATCCACTCTGGCTAAAACGATGTTTCGCATTCTTCATCCTCCTCTTCCATATTCATCATATCCGCTAAGTATTTACGGACATCCTGTACAGTGCTTCCTGCGAGTTTCATTGCTTCATCACAAATCTCTCCGGCATTTTTACCATTGCTTCTCATGATCAAGATTTCCATTAACAACGGAACATTGATTCCCGTCATATGATAAACATCATATTGATTCATGAGCTGAACAACGGCATTGAATGGACTTCCATAAAACAGATCCGTTAGAATAAGAATTTCTTCTCCCTCAGAAGCCTTTTTTAGTTCTTTTTCAATGTTTTCTTTTAAAATATCGACTCCCTGTTCCGGATACAGCCCAACATAAGCTAAGTTTTCCTGCGGGCCTAAAACCATTTCCATGGTTTCATAAAGTCCTTTTGAAAAAGAACCATGAGATACTAAAACGATCCTCATATACATCCTCCTTTCTTTCATGTTTTTGAAACAATTTGCTGAAAGCGTTTACATCTTATGGCCACATTGTATCCAATAACGATATTCAGTTATCACAATAAAATTCGTATTAATTACGCAATAGATTTTAAGGCGTTATATACTTTCTTATATTTTCGGTATCCCTCATTGTATTTCTTCACCAGTTCACATTCTGGTTCGTATGTTTCCTGCACCTCTTCTTTAACAGGTTTGACTGGTATTTGCGATTGTAACGCCAATAAACACACCCCATAACAAGGAGAAGCTTTTTTACTCACCACATCTAAGCGCACATTGAGAATCGAGGATAAGATTCGCATCCAGAGATCACTCTTTGTTCCCCCACCGTTGATTTGAACGCTTTGAGGCCATACCTTAAGTCCCATATTTTCCATAACTTCTCTTAAAGCATAGCCAACTCCTTCCAGAACGGCCTGTGTCATGTCTTTTCGTTCTGTATTGGCACTTAAACCTATAAAAGCCCCGCGAATGTCCAAATCGCTATAAATCAGCTTGTCTCCTGTGATATGAGGAAAAAAGAGAACGCCATTATTTCCTAAATCTTGTGTTTGAATGGAATCCTGATCTACCGAAAAGTCTTTCGTTAAAACACCTTTCTCGACCCACCACTTCTGGGCCCCGCCGGCAGAGCGCACCGTCCCCTGTACAATATTCACCACAGAATCTCCCAAAGCGCTAAAGAGTACGTTTTTTCCTTTCCCTTCAAAATCACCGTCTTCTTTGGCAATCAGGATCACGCCAGAAGTCCCTAAAGATATCACAGGGGCTTTGTGCTCCATAAGGTCCAGCGAAACAGCATTCGCAGGATTGTCTCCTGTTCCAACGATGACCTTGGGTTTTATTTCCAATCCCAACTGGTTGCAAATTTCCGGCAATATCTCGCCTATAACATGGCAACTTGGATAAACTGTTCCTAAAACGTCCTCTGAAACCCCGCATTTATCCATCATGATCTTCGACCACTTTTTTGTCTGAATGTCATAAAGAGAACTTGTAGACGCATCACAATAATCCAGACCATAAGCCCCTGTCAGACAATGTACGATATAGTCATAAGGAGTCATGATATGGCAAACCCGACAAAATAAATCAGGATTGTTTTTTTTCAGCCAAAGCGTATTGATTGCCGGACTTCCCGGGGACAGAATACGAGAAATGTATTTTGTTTCTTCATATCGAGAAAGTTCTTCCTTTAAAGGCGGCACTTCATCAACCGTCCGTAAATCATTCCACATGATTGCCGGACAAACAGGAATCCCTCCTTGATCCAAAAATACCGTTGTGTGCATCTGGCCTGTTACTCCAACCACGATTTCTTCTTCTTTTCCAATGCATTCTATCGCTTCTTTGAATCCTTTAATAACCGCATCAAACCATATGGATGGATCAATTTCACGATATCCTTCCTCCGGTTCATCAAATGTGTATGAATAGCTTTTTTCAAAAATCACCGTTTGATCTTCAGACAGGACCAGTGTTTTTAAAGAAGATGTCCCAATATCAAATCCTATCGCAACCATGATATTCCTACTTTAAATCATTGATGATCAAAACTAAGTCGCTGGCCGTTTGGGCAACATTTTCAACGGCTTTTTTGCACAGTCCAAACAAATTGGCTTCTTTATGATTCTTCTCATAGGCTTCACCAAAAGTACGAATATAGGCTGACCGCAAATCCGAACCATAGTTGATTTTCAACATGCCGTATTGTTTCATTGCTTTGACTTGTTCAAACGGAATACCCGATCCTCCATGCAGAACCAGAGGTACAGGAGAAACTTCATAGATTTCTTTTAACAAATTCAAATCCACTTTGGGCTCCACATCAAATCCGTGAACATTGCCAATGGAAACCGCCAGCAAATCACACCCAGAACGTTCTACAAATTCTTTCACCAATGCAGGATCGGTATGACAGTCTGCTTCACTGACATGATCATCTTCTTTTCCCATAATGGCACCCAGCTCGGCTTCTACAGGAATGTTGTAGAAATGACAATACTCCACCGTTCTTTTTACTTCGGCAATGTTTCCTTCAAAGTCCTGGTCAGAAGCATCGACCATAATCGAAGAAAAACCGGCATCTACACAGGCTTTCACATCTTCAAAACTTTTTCCATGATCCAAATGCAGGCCAATCGGGGTATCGGTTCCTTTTAAAAACTTATTTGTCAAATAAGCAATTGTTTCCGGATCGGAAAGATGCAGGTTGTTAGAAGAGATTTGAATCATCCCCGGCATATGAACCGCGTTCAGTCCTTGAATGATCGCTTTTGTCATCTCTAAATTCGTTGTATTAAAAGCCGGAAGCATTACATTGCGCTTTTTCGCATATGCCATCAAATCAAAACCATTTACGATTTTCATTATCTTTCCCTCCTAATCTGAAAATTTGAGCATGACTTTATATGTGTCCGGTCTTGCAGCATATTCCATTGCTTCTGTCACATCCTGGTAATCAAACACTTTATCAATCAAAGGTTTTACATCGATGATTCCTTTTTCAATACAATCTACAGCTTGCGCAAAGGAACATTCTGTCGGGCTCACTGTCCCTGTTACTTTGATTTCCTGAGAATGCAGTCTGCCTGCATCCACTAAGATTGGATCGTTTGGATGCAATGAACTAAACATATTTACCGTTCCGCTTTTTGCTGCCATCTCGATTGCCTGTTTGGCCACAGCTGGAATTGCTGTCGTATTATAAACAACCTGAGCTCCTTTTCCGCCCGTCAATTTTCTAACTTCCTCAACAGCATCAGTATGAATGGGATCAATTACTTTATCCGCTCCCATTTTCAAAGCAATTTCTCTGCGTTTTTCATCCGTCTCGCTTACAATCACATAGGCTCCTTGTTTTTTGGCACAAAGTACATGAAGCAATCCCATAACACCTCCGCCAATGATCACAACATCATCTCCCATGCGAATGTTTGTTTTGTTGATACTGTTGATAACACAGGCCAATGGTTCAGTAAATGCAATTTCCTCATTCGATACAGAATCACTGTAATGATATAAATGTCTGGCTTTTACACAGACATATTCGGCATATCCCATATATCCGGATATTCCTTCTTCGTTATAAAATACTTTTCCGGATTCCGCTGCATCACAAAGGTTTTCCGCATTATGCTTGCAGCTGTAGCACATACCGCATTCTTCTATGATATAATTCACAACCTTCTGTCCCGGTTTAAAGAAGGATGGATCTACATCCGATCCCAATTTCTCAACGATACCGGCATATTCATGCCCGCCAATGCGAGGATACGTATACTTGGATCCTTTGTAATCCCGCACATCGTTTGTACAGATCCCAGCTGTTGTTACCCTAAGCAGAACTTCATCTGGTTTGGGCTGTGGGATGGGCAAATCTTCAATTTTATAAAGTAATGGTTTTTCAATTACACAAGCTTTCATAAGTACCTCCTTTTACCATTCCCTGTTTTCACAAAAATTATAAAAAAGAAAAGATTGCGCTTTTTTTAATCATTTTCAGATTAATTACGCAATCTATTTAAAGATTTTGTTGCATATTAATTATGCAAAAGGCAATGTTTTACACATTTGTCCTTCCGTTATTATAATGATGAAAAATCCGATTTATGATTTTCAATGCCCACAGAAAGGAGAGCTGCCAATGTTAACGAAAAGACAAGCCAGTATTTTTCTTGAACTGACTGAAAAAGTAAACGAATGGTTTAAAGCAAATTACTTTTCTAAAAAATACAACGTTAGTCTTCGTACGACTCAAAATGACATCAAGGCCATCAAAGATTTTGCGTCTGCAAACGAAAATGCTTTTGTCGTAGAATCTAAGGTCCCTTTCGGAACGCGCATTAAGATTGTTGATACAGAAAAATTCACAAAAAAACTGAATGAGATCCGCATGCAATCCGATGAACTCTCATTAAGCTATAAAGATGACAGAATCTATAAACTCTTACATTTCCTTTTGAACCAAAGGCAAAGCATCTCTTTGACAAAATGTGCCGATTATATTTATGTGTCAAAATCTACATTGGCCAACGATTTAAAAGATCTTGAAAAAGTATTGCATAAATTCTCATTGCGCCTGATCCAGTCAAAAGGATTGGTATATATTGACGGATTGGAACGTGACAAGAGAATCTGTTTGATGGAAAACGATTATAGTTATGTACAAATGCTTCCAAGCAATCTGATTTCCCCGAACGAATCCGCACAGTTTGAATTCATCCGGGAAGTCTTAATGGAAGAACTTTTGGATAAAAGATACCCTATTTCGGATGTGGAATTTCAAAATATCATCATATGGATCAATATTTCAATCAAGCGAATCAGTAATTTCTTCTATTTAAACGAAGAAGATATCAGTGATGAACAAAACTATGATGTTGAAATTGAAATTGCGAAAACCATTTTTGACCGTATTGAAAAGCACTATCTGATTCGTGTTCCTCAAACGGAAATCAACTTTTTAGGATTATACATCAATAATCACAGCAATTTCAGCGATACCGATTATATATCTGAGGACCTAAACACTTTTATTTTAGAGGCACTTCAAAAAATTTACGACATTTTCCCTACGGATTTCAGACACGATGTCAATTTACGAATGGAATTGGCTCTGCATTGTGTTCCTTTGATTTCCAGAGCGCGAAATAATGTCCAAATCAAAAACGAGATGTTAGACTATATCAAGCAAAGTTTTCCTTATGCCTTTGATATCGCAACGTATTTTTCTTATTTGCTGTCTTTGCGATACAAAATTCGAATCAAAGAAAGCGAGACTGCATTTCTGGCTATTTATTTCAACAAAAGCATTCAGGAATCTTCGGCTCTAAAAGGAAATAAAAAAATATGTATCATCACAAACTTAAAACGTTCTGAATATTTCTTACTGGAACAATATTTGTATGATAAATTCCAAAAGTATATTACATCCATCACCTTTGTCACGACCAAAGATCTGGAAACCTTGGATTTGGATCAATACGACTTATTCTTCTCCACCGAAGACAACCGAGCCACCGAGTCCGGATTGGCAACCAAGATCAATTTCTTTCCCGACGCATCCGAATTGGAAAAGATCAAAGTTCGTATCGAAGGCTTTAAAAATGTTGAAGACATCATGAGACTCTTTGATCCTCAGTTGTTCTTTATTAAAGATTATACGCAGAAACAACAGATTCAGGATTGTCTGGTATCCACGGCAATGAGACTTCATGACTGCAAAAATCTTAAAGAAGAAATTGAATTGCGTGAAGAATTCGGAAGTACGTATTTTGGTAATTCCATTGCGATTCTTCACCCTATGCATTCGACAACCGATTCATCATTTATTGGGGAAATTATTTTAGAAAAGCCTGCCTTGTGGGATCAAGAAGGAAATTATGTCAACCTCATATTCCTTGTCTGCATTCAAAACAACAATCTTGAAGCCTTCAGAGCATGGGAATATTTATCACCGCTTTTGTTCAACAACCAATTTAAACAAGAATTGCTGACCGTTCGGTCCTTTGAAGAATTTAAAAACGTTTGCGAAGAAAATCTTAAACTAAGTATGTTTTAGGAGGAAGCATTTTGACAATAGTACTGATTATCGTTGTGATTGCAGCGGGAATCCTATGGATTTTCCCAAAGGTCATGAAAGAAAGAATCTATAAGAAAATGACAGAAGCCCTTGCGAATAAGGAATATGAAAAACTGGAAGAGATCTTAGATGGATTCTGGTGCACCTTTTCCTATAAGCCTTATAACCGTGAATTCATGCGGTTGACAGCCTATACAATGCAGGGGGATAAGAAAAAAATTGAGGCTCAGTTTGATTCCATGTTTCAAAAGTTAAGAATGAGCACAAAACAAAAACTGCCTTTGGCAAAGCGTGCTTTTTACTTCTATCTGGAAACTTCACAATTTGAAAAGGCACATGATATGTTGACCCTCTGTAAAGAAGACCCAAACGAAAACGAGCTTTATGTGATGCAGATGATGTACGATATTCTGGCTGAGAAAAAAAGCAATCATATCCAGGAAATCAAGACCAGCCTGGATCAGCTAAAAAAGCAGAAAGAAGCGCTAAACAAAGAATCCAATCGGGTAAAGATCGGCGTTTACGAATATTTGATTGGACTTCAGTATCATTATCTTCAGAACAAGAAAACCAGTCGTTCATACTTGGAATCGGCTTTGAATCATTGTCGTCACACTCCGTATGAGCCAATGATTCAGGAGTTATTAAAGTCATGAACGAGAAAGAGCTCTACCAAATCAATGCTTCTTTGACGTGCATTGATTTATCCGATATTAAAAACGAAATGAAACGGATCAACGAATCGTCCATTCATGGATTCCATTATGATGTGGTTGACGGGAAATTCAATCACTGCTTCATGTTTGGAGACCGTATGTTGCCTGTTTTTAAGAAATTGACGCAGAAACCAATTGCCGTTCATCTCGCATGTGAAGACCCTGACTTATACATTCCCAGCTTTATTCAAAACGGAGCCGATTCGATCATCATCCATTATGAATCGAAGTGCAATGTATTAAACACGATCAAAGATTGTAAGCGAAAAGGAATAACACCGATTTTGGGATTTTGCTGCGACACAGAAGTTCCGGAGGACTTTCTTCAATACGCAAAAGAAGTCAACTCCATTTTAAAGCTTACTGTTTTCCCCGGCTTTTCTGGGCAAAGGTTTTACCAGCCTTCTCTGGCGCATATTCAAAAGATGCACAAACTGCTTTTGGAAAACGGCTTGGATATTCCTATTGAAGTGGATGGAAATATAAATAAGGATACGATTGCAGAATGCGTCAAGGCCGGTGCCCATTCTTTTACCGGTGGAACATCCGGCTTGTTTAATCAAAGACATAGCCTGCAGGAAAACATCGACTTATTATACAAAAAGATTAGAGAGGCTGCATTATAAATGGCAATTACACTCAATGAAAAAAGCATGATGGAAGAACTTAAATCTCTTCTTCAAGAAGATGAAAAATACGTTTCTGTCAGCTGGGCAACCTTATCGAACAGAACGCCTAAGTTAAGTGAATTCATGCAGGAAGGTGAGTTGAACAAGATAGGAAGTTCCAATATTTACTCCTATGTGGGAGTCACAAAAACCAGTTTAAATATTGTTACCTTAAATCCTTTGGATGTCACCCGGGTGACTGGGCGATTCAAAATTCCTTTGCATGAGATTCAAAATATCTCGATTAAGAATAACTTGTTACGATGCTCCATCACATTCTTTTTTGGCAAAGAAAATATTACCATCAACTGGCTGAAAGGGGCCGGAGGCACCGGTATAAAAAATCAACGAAACTATGTGCAAAGATTCGTTGATTTCCTGAATAAGCAGTATACCATATAACATTTCTCCCTTTTGAAAAGAGATCCGTTCCTTCAAACGGATCTCTTTTCTATTCCATTGAATACGCCCACATTCCCTGGCACTGGGAAATGATGGTGTTGATATCCCACTGTTTCTGCGAGCGGGATGGACTGTTTGGATCCTGAACCGTTACTTTTCCATCTTGGACATCCGTTGCCACGATAAAATGACCAACCTGTGTAAAGTCTCCCGGCATCATGCTGCAAATCACAGGGTGCCCGTTGACAAGTTCCTGTTCCAATTGAGAAAAAGAAATGCGGCTCACCTTTACGCCATATTTCTCAGCCGCCTTTTCCAGTAAGCTCCAATCTGTCCCGACCCCATTGACATACAGATTTTCTTCCATCGCATATTCGGCCAGTTTTACTGGTGTGATTGAAGCATCTTGAAGCAGAAAGCTAAAGATCATAGAAAGACATGTAGGCGCACAGCCTGTCTGATAAAAATAGGCTTCCCCATACGTTGTATAGCCCCATCTTAGATCCCACTGGCACAAGTAAGGGAACTCTTTTAAAGATTCTTCCAGCTTGGAAGGGGGATCTTCATATTGTTTACGCTGAGGATATTGGAGTACAAAATCTATGCGTTCCTCAGATAATTCCAAAAATTCTAAAATATCCTGCGAGTACGCATCGATGTTTTCCAGAATCTGAATATAGTCTTCCTTCCCCGACAAGGCCTTTTTCTTAATGGCCTTAAACGTACCTTTTTCTATCGTATCCGGACATTGGATGGCCTGAAGCTGGGCAATCTGTCTTTGTTCGAAGTAATCAAAAACTTTATACGTTCCAAAGCCAAGAGCCGCTATGATAAAAACAATCACGCATAGAAGTGTTCCTATCCGATCCAAACGAAGATTTCTTTTTTTATTGTTCATTGTTTCCATTATATCATTCTTAGAATCAAGGAAAAAGCGCCTGTTTTCACAGACGCTTTTCCAGAAAGTTTTTAAGAAAGGGAATTTTGATTATGAAGTGAGCCTTTATCCTTGGCTCGACTATACTATACAAAAGAATATTGAGATTGTTATGGAGAGATTATGTGAGAGTTTGTGAATCCTAAAAAGTTTCTAAACTCTGGATTCCTTTTCGTCCTTCCCGGATCAATTCTTCTTTTAACGCATTCAAATCCTCGATATGATCTTTTTTATAGATCGCATCCAGAACCATCGGCATATTCATTCCGCCGATGACGATCGTTCTCTCTTTTCGGCCTTCTTCTTTCAAGACTTCCAAAGCATTCAGAATCGGAGAACCGCTTAAAATATCCGTCAGTAAGACGATTTCATCGTCTTTGGAAAAAGAGGCAAACACAATGGAACAAGCTTCTTTAAACGTACCGGCATCCATATCCGGCTCCAGACAAAGCGAATAAACTTCCTTGCGGTTTCCCGCGATCATCTTTACGACTGAATGCATGCCTTTCGCTAATTCTCCATGGGAGACCAATACAATGTTTTTCATGATTCTCACTACTTTCTCTTTTTATGTTTCTTCCAGATCTGCTGGTTTTCTTTTAAGATCTGTGCGATCTTGTATGTACAGGGGATCTCTTCGTTTTTATTTAATACGATAAATCCCTTTTTAAATAATCCTTCCTTGAATTTAACTTCCCGTACTGAACGATAGCGGTAATATTGACCCAGATAATAAAACCCATCGTCTGTTAATAGACAGCGATAACGCATCAAGTTGTCAATCGCAAGGCCTAAAAAGAGAAGGCCCAGGCAGGCATAAACAACCATATAAGCCGATTCGACACCATCCAGATAGGCCAAGATACAAAATCCGATAATCACGGCGGCCAGGAAAATCATTGACAGTACATGCCATCTTGTATGATTGATATCCCGATAGTCCTGGTGTCCGGCAAGAAATTCACGCAGATTCTTTTTATATCGCTGATAGCGCTTGAATGTTTCCAATAAGATATAGAGCGAAAGAGCGATAAAGGCCACCGTAATGACCATCATTACGATACTTGAACTTTCCATGGTTTCATCCTTCCTTTTCGGACATTATACCATTTTCAAAACACGAACAAAATAAAATATGCTACAATACGCCTAGAAAGAGGGAATCTCATGGAAATCGCAAAAAACAATGTGGAATTAATGAATCGTTTAAACAGTTCCTCCAAATATCTTCAAAGCAATGATATGAAAGTTACCGAAGTTCGGGAAGGCTATGCCAAAGTGGAAATGATCATCGATGAACAGATCCTCAACGTCCATGGCTTTGTACACGGTGGGGCCTTGTTCTCCCTGGCCGATACCGTGGCCGGTGCTGCCAGCTTTGCCACTGGAAGAGACAGTGTGACCTTAACGGGAACGATCAACTACATCAAGCCGGGAAGAGGTGGAAAACTTATTGGGATCGCTCAGGAGATCTCCAGAGGACGAACGACCGGCGTCTATGAAGTCTTTATTTTCAACGATCGAAACACGCTTTTATCCCGAGCCACTTTCACCATGTTTTTCCTGGATTCCGACCGCATCAAAGCCAAAAAGGACAAGGAACATCATGTCCGATAAATTTATCACAAATACACTGTTTCTGTGCAGAGCCGGAATGATCCTTATCTTGATCTATACTCTTTATCGGTTAAGACAATATACCAGCAAACCCGGAATAAAACACGGAAATGTGATTTATTTTATTTTTTCTGTATTTTATATCGTTTGTATATTTTTGATCATGAACATTGAAAATCTGGTGAATCAGAACGTTCCTTTTTATGCCATTTCTACTTTTGTTCATGCCCTTGTGGGTTCCATTTTAACTTTGTTGTATTGCAGGCACAAAACAAAGTAAAGGCGCTATAGTTTCTTTCTATAACGCCTTTGTTTTTTATATTGATAGAAAAGAACGATTCCTACGAAGATCGATATCCACTGGGAAGTTGATAACACAAAGATCCCCCGGGCAAGATCGCCTCTTAGAAATTCAATAAAGAAACGAAACACGGCATAGCTCCCCATGTAACAGAACAACTTATTGCCGCGATAGAAATGGAGAAAAAGAAACAGACTTCCTTCTGCTGCCGCTTCCATCAATTGAACAGGGATACGATCACACCTTGGCGGATCGGCATAAGGTGAAATGTATTCGATGGAAAAAAATTGTGATTCCACGCCAAAACAACAGCCGCTAAAAAAACAGCCGATACGGGCAAAACTATGAAACAATGGGATCATCGGCACTAAGACCTGGCTCATCAAATAAAAATTCCGATGGTATTCCCGGCAATAGAGATACGCACCCGCAATAGCTCCCATTAATCCGCCATAATAGACAAACCCCGAAGAAATCAAATCGAGAAGGTTCTCTACCGCATGAAAACTGACGGCCACATAAAGAAGTTTTGCGCCTATCAGCGCCCCGACAGCGGCATAGATGCTCAGATAAAAGGCTTGTTCTCTATGTTGTTTAGGAATGGAAAAAGCGCCATAGACAAGACAGGCTCCTAAGCCAATCAAGGTCCATA
>NZ_CALVGO010000020.1 GCF_944327125.1 uncultured Faecalicoccus sp. | reverse complement strand
GATACAGATCCATCTCCAGTCTCTATGATGATCCAGGAACCATCTTTAAGCTCTGCGTAATCAATGGTGTAAAAGCGACTGTCCAGAAATTGATATTTCTGGATTAATTCAACAGGAGGCATTGGAGAGTTTTCTGGCTGGCTTGAGTTTTGATAAACACTGATGATGTTTTGATCAAAATAGAAGACTCGAACTTCGTTTGTTCGTTTTTCATATCTTTTCAAATCCACATATTCCTTGATACAGATGCCTTTGGTTAAAAGATCTCCCCGATATTGATAAAACTCTTTCATATACTGATCAAATTGGTTTTGATCAAAGCTTGCGTCAAAGTACTTAGGGAAACGAGAATCTTTAACAGATTTCACATAGTCTTTGACGATAAATCGAGGGAATTTTTTGAGAACATCTTGAATATGGATTCTCTGATAAAGAGGAACCGTTAAAATGCGAGGTGTATCCTCTTTGATCTTTGGATAGATATGCGGGAACAGGTGAAATTTTTCATACATTTCTGGCGTTGTGACTAAGTTTATGTTTTGTTTGCGTAACTGTTGATAAAATGCAGAATATGTTTCTGGAGTCATCATCCATCCCCGATAGATCACAGATGTTTCTTTTTCAGGAATTGAAGAAAGTTTTACTTTCTTATTGTTGAACCAGGCATCATAGTCGAATAAAAAGATGTCGAATTCTTTAGTTTGAAGAGCTGCAACGTATTCTGTTTTAAGGTCTTCATCAACTTGATTTCTATCGAAAAAGGATGAAGGGAATAATAGTGCTTTCATAATTGGTTTAAGACTCCTGTGAATATAGGAATGAATTGTTGAGAGGATCCATCAAAATGTAAAATCGCATAGATGAATGGGCGATTCAGGCATACAGATTTCGACTCATATCTGTCCATACCAGATGCGGCAATTCCATGCGTTTTTGCGACGGCAATCGTGTTCTTTTCCGATACTTTGATTTTAGCCTCATGAACAATTTTATCGATCTTTAATGGCGTTTTTGTCATTTTGGATAAATCAGCTCTTCCCGTAAAGAGTTCATGGGTGCTCAAATTCTGAAGCAGGGAAGTTAAATCTGCGTTGAAATTCACTTCAAATTTAGGCAGGGATATATCTACATCATATCGTTGGGCTTTTAAGGCAAGGCTTGAAAAATCTATTTTTTCTATGTTTTTTAATAAGAAATCATAATCCTTTTCTTTAGGAAGCAATGCGATAAAGGCATCACCCGATTGATACGATTTCATAAACCCTGTAAAACTTTCATTTTCAATATACGTATGTTCTACTTTTTTCATCATCCAACATCTGGATTTTGTCCCATCTCTATTGATAAACCAATCTTTCTCAGAATCTTTGAATGGCTTTATCCATGTGCCCTGAAATGCTGTTGTATTGATCAGTTCAAATAATTGAGTGGAAGGGACCCATTTTCCATGGTATTGATTCTGAAACATTTTTAAAAATGCTGGATCAATGGTATCGAATATAGATTGTTGAAGATGAATTTCATTAGAAAAAAACAGCGCTTTTGATGAGTTTTCATACAATGTCATAAAATCATTCAAAGAAACCATGTCTTTGACAAGTTTTAAACATTCTTCTTTTGTTTTTCCATTGGCGGCATCCATAAGAATAAAGAGAACGGACAGAATAGACAATGGAGAAATAAGGGGGTTATTTCCTGGATTGGTATTCGCCGTTCTCTGTAAACAATGGGTCGCAAGCTGGTTGAATTTGTTTGTGTTCCACATAATATCACTTTATACTTTTTTCATCCAGCCGGCAAAGAATACCTTGTGGTAAAACATAGACAATTCTACCGGTTGCATTCTTTTTGATTCGGTCATAAAGACGACCGGCACTGTAGCTTTCCCCAAGCACCGTATAGGGACTGTTCGCCACATAACCAACGGTATCCAAACCTGCCATTTTTACGGCAATGGCTTCCTTGTCATGCGTGTTGTCTTTGTCTTTTTCCAAATATACGATCATATCTGGTTTCATAAAATCCGATCCATAGTAGTGATTCGTACCCGCAATCGTGAAATAAATTGGCTTCATGTCAACAGCCTCCTTTCTTGTTCAATACCATTATATAACATGACGTGTACTAAAAATTGGACTTATAGAATTCTTTTGGCTCGATACAAAGAAACCATAAAGATGAAGTATGAATCCATAGGAAAAAATGGATATAAATATACAATTTTGTTTTATTTATCGGATTCTTTTAAAAGAAATGAAAAAACTACGCTTAAAATCTTTATAAAATCTTTATATTCATCTTGATTCATTGAATTAAGCCGACTACAATGGATACAGTTTACACAAGGAGAGAGATATGAAGATTGCGATAGTAGGAGACGGGAAAGTCGGGTTTGCCCTGGCTTCTCAGCTGGATCAGGAAGGACACGATGTCACGATCATTGAGAACAAACAAAGAGTTCTGGATGAAACGATGAATCGTTTGGATATTATCGGCGTTTTAGGAAACGGAGCCAATGTTGACGTATTAAAGGAAGCTGGCGTTAAAGAGTGCGAGCTCTTGATTGCGGTAACCAGTCAGGATGAGATCAATATCATCTGTTGTATGCTCGCTAAAAAACTGGGTGCGAAAAATACCATTGCGCGTATTCGTAACCCAGAGTATGTGAGTGCTTTGAATATGATGAAAGAAGATCTGGGCTTATCGATGCAGATCAACCCGGAAATGGCAGCGGCCTTGGAAATCGTACGTTCTCTACGCTTTTCCAGTAACATCAAGGCGACTTCCTTTGCCAAAGGGCGAATGGAATTGACCGAGATCAAGATCAAAGAAGGAAGCCCGCTGATTGGAAAGAACATGATGGAAATCAGTTCCCGTTACAATTCCACGGTCCTGTTCTGTGTTATTCAAAGAGGGAATGAGATCATTATCCCTGATGGACAGACCATTATCCAGGAAGGCGACAAAGTCTCTTTGACAGGTTCTATGCAGGAACTGGAAAAATTCTATCAGGAAATCAAGATCTTAAAGAATCACAAGATCCAGGAGATCATGATCATCGGCGGCGGCCGTATCACTTTCTATCTGGTTCGTCTTTTACTGCGTCTGGGAATGGAAGTCAAAGTCATTGAAAAAAACAAAGACGTTTGCCTCAGCCTGGTTGAACGTTTTCCTTCCATTACGGTCATTCATGGCGATGGAACCGATCACGAACTGCTGCGCTCTGAAAATCTGGAAGATATGGATGGCTTTGTCGCTTTGACAGACAACGATGAAGAAAACGTCATCATTTCTATGTTTGCCTCCAGCCTGGGGGTACAAAACGTACTTCCAAAAGTGAACCGTGTTTCCTTAGGGTTCTTATTGGAGAAACTCGGTTTGGAAAACGCAATCACGCCTAAAAATATTACGGCCAACCAGATCTGTCAGTATGTTCGCGCCATGCAGAACAGTGTGGGCTCCAACATTGAATCATTGATCAAGATCGTGGACGACCGGGTGGAAGTGCTGGAATTCCGCGTTCGCGAAAACTGTAAATTTATTGGCGTACCGTTAAAAGATCTGAAATTTAAAAACGACATGTTAGTGGCCTATATCACCCATCGAGGAAAACCGCAGGTAGCTCAGGGGGATACGTATGTTCAGCTGGGCGACAGTCTGATTTTGATTAGTAAAATTGCCGGATTGAGGGATATCAACGATGTACTGGCTTAGACGAAAACTTAGAAAGATCAACTGGAGCCTGATCGCCAATCTTAACGGATACGTTTTGATTTGTTTAGGCTTGCTGATGCTTCTTCCAACGATTTGTTCTTTGATCTATCATGAACAAGTCGTCTATGATTTTTTGATTACCATTGCGATTTGTCTGATCGTGGGATTTGCCCTGTCCCGCATCAAGCGATCCCAAAGAGATTTCTTTGCCCGTGATGGAATGATTGCCGTAGGCCTTTGTTGGATCACGGCCAGTCTGTTTGGAGGACTTCCTTATTTTATTTCTCAGGAGATCCCCAGCTTTATCGACTGCTTCTTTGAAGCCGTATCCGGATTTACGACCACAGGTTCTTCCATCGTGCCCGATGTGACCAAGCTTTCCCAGGGGATCCTTTTCTGGCGAAGCTTTACCCACTGGATCGGCGGAATGGGGATCCTGGTGTTCATTCAGGCCTTTATGCCTAAAGCCAATGAACGCTCCATGCACATTATCCGTGCGGAGTCACCAGGACCGGTTATCGGTAAACTTGTGCCCCGTATCCAGCAGACCGCCGCGCTTTTATATAAGATGTATATGGGACTGACCATCCTCTGTATTCTTTTCCTTCTGGCAGGCGGCATGCCTTTGTTTGATACCCTGTGCTATACCTTTGGGACAGCAGGAACCGGAGGATTCAGTATTTCTCCATTGGGCGTCGGTGAATACAACAACCTTTACTATGAGATCGTGATCACCGTGTTCATGCTGCTGTTTGGGGTCAACTTCAACTTGTATTACTTCTTGTTGATAAAACAGTTCAAACAAGTATTTAAAAGCGAAGAACTTCGGACCTATATCTTTGTGGTTGCTTCTTCGATGATCTTGATCGCCTTGAATATTTCCAATATGTATGGCGGCTTCTTTGAAGGACTTCGCTATTCTTCCTTCCAAGTCGCAACGATCATATCGACGACCGGATATTCCACGACCGACTTTAACTTATGGCCGATGTTCTCAAAATCGATCTTACTGATCCTTATGGTTTTGGGGGCCTGTGCCGGATCGACGGCCGGCGGCATCAAAGTATCCCGCTTTGTGATCATCCTCAAGAAGATCAAGCTCGATATCCAGCGCCTGATCCATCCACAGAAAGTACAGGCCATTACCATGGATGGCAAGATCGTAGACGAATCCACCGTACAAGCCATCATGACTTTCTTTGGATGTTTTATCCTAATATTATTTGGATGCATCATTTTAGTCTCTTTAGACAACCTTGACTTCGAGACAACCATCAGTTCTGTCTTTACTTGTATTGGAAATGTCGGCCCAGGATTTGGGTTGGCCGGGCCGTTAGGAAGCTTTGCGATGTTTTCCGGCTTTTCTAAGTTTGTCTTGAGTGTAGCCATGTTGATAGGACGATTAGAAATCTATCCTATTCTGATTTTCCTGTTTCCTTTGTTCAAGGTGCCGGATGCCATCAAACCCAAAAAATTTCATAAAGACAACGAATGACGGGAATCCCCGTCTTTTTTTGATATATAATGAAATAAAGGAGAAATTTATGGCCACCTACGTATGCAGCGATATCCATGGACTCAGTGAAAAATATTTTGAATTGTTACGCCGTATCGATTTAGAAAATCAAGATCGATTGATCATCTTAGGTGATGTGATCGACAGAGGACCTGATGGATTTACGATCTTAAAAGACGTTCTGTCCCGCAACAATGTTCAGCTGTTGATGGGGAATCACGAATATATGATGTTGGAAGTTCTGGAAGCCAATAACGGAAACATTCCCAATGATTATATGATCCTTTTCAACTGGATCCTTAATGGCGGTATACCTACGATGGAAGCTTATAAAAAAGCCGATCAAAAGGATAAAGATTTCGTGTTTCGATCCTTAAAAGAGCTCCCGTTTGCCTATACGGACCTTGTGATCAATGAGCGCCATTTCTACCTTTGCCACAGCGCTCCTGGCCCTGCGAAAGAAAAAGCGATCCTCTATCGAAACGATATCGAAGATGCCTTACATTTTGTATGGGACCGCATGGATCCTGAAAGGAGTTTACTGGAAGGAAAAACCATCGTCGCCGGGCATACTATCGTAAAAAACTATCATTATGATCTTACGGTGTATTGCGATACAGGAGATTTAAAAACCGCCCGCTATATCGACATTGACTGCGGCTGCGCCATGAATGATGAAACAAGCAGACTGGCCTGTCTTTGTCTGGATACAATGGAAGTGAATTATTTTTAACCCACTAAATATAAAAAGGCGATAAATTGGGGATTACGGACGATTGATCATGCAGGCGAACTTAGTGAATATACTCATTGGATGTATGTGGGAATAAGAAGCGCCATACATAATGGCTTGGATAAATCGTTTCATTTTATTCTTTTTAAAACCAACGAATCGGTTCCACTCCATGGGCTGCCAGGAATTCGTTGCACTTTTTAAAATGGCCGTTGCCAAAGAACCCGCGGTAAGCACTTAATGGACTTGGATGCGGACTGGTCAACACCAAATGATTAGGGTTGTTTAAAAAACGTTTGGTTTGAATGGCTTTTGATCCCCACAATAAGAAGACAACCGGGTCTTCTTTTTCATTGATGCGTTTGATGGCTTCATCTGTGAAACGCTGCCATCCGATGTTCTGGTGTGCCAAAGGTTTGGAGTCTTCCACCGTTAAGATCGGGTTCAACAGTAACACACCTTGTTTGGCCCAATCCGTCAGATCGCCGCTTCGATGCAGTTTGACCTGGTATTCGTCTTCGATTTCTTTATAGATATTGACCAAAGAAGGCGGGATCTTGATATTCTTTGGCACGCTGAACGCAAAGCCTTGAGCCTGTCCGGGCTGATGATAAGGGTCCTGCCCCAGGATCACGACCTTGGTATCTTTTAAAGAAGTGGTCAAAAACGCATTGAAGATCTTTTCCTTTGGGGGATAGATCTTTTTTGTTTTATATTCATGGGCAAGGAAGTAATTGATCTTATTGAGATAGTCCTTCTGGATCTCGGTATCAAAGAGTTCCTGCCAGTCATTGTTGAAGTTCATAGGCATCCTCCATGGAAGTTTTTTCTGATTTCTATTATAATACGAATCATGGACCTGTACGATAAAATTTTAAAAATGGAAAAACAGAAAAACAGAAATATGGATCTGGATGCGTTCCGTCATTTGGTGGATACCTATCTTCCAGATCATAAGAAGCTGAAGATGATCCAGGTGGCCGGCACCAACGGAAAAGGAAGCACGTGCACCTGGTTATCCTTGCTGCTTCAAAAGCTGGGCTTTGTGACCGGCGTTTTTACTTCACCGCATTTGATCTGTCATAACGAGAGAATATCGATCGATCAAGCGATGATCTCGGATGCCGATCTGGAAAGACTGATCGACCGGTATATGCCGCTGTTTGAAGAAAAAGCCTTTACAATGTTTGAAATGGATCTTTTTCTGGCCCTGGCCTATTTTCTGGAACGGAAAGTCGACTATGCGATCATGGAAGTGGGACTGGGAGGAAGACTCGATGCCACTACGGCTTTAGATTATCAGGCAACCCTTTTGACCCATATCGGGTTGGAACATACGGAGATCTTGGGAGACACCAAGGAAAAGATTGCCTGGGAAAAAAGCGGGATCTTTAAACCGGGCACGCCGGCCCTGACTTGTGAAGAAGATCCAGACTGTCAGGCTGTGCTGGAACAAAGAGCCAGACAGGTGCGCTGCCCTCTGTATTATTCGTATATGCCTTTCTATGAAGAATGGGAGCACAAGCTTTTTTTTGAATACCGTGACGGAACCCTGGTGTTTGATCATCCGGCCTATCAAATCAAGAATTTTGTACTGGCTTGTGATACGTTATATCATTTAGGTTTCCGTCTTCGCTATCCGATGCTTCAGGAAACCATTGATGCCTTTTCGTTTGCCGGCCGGTGCATGGTCCTTCGTAAAGATCCTTTGATCCTGGTAGACGGAGCCCATAATGAAGATGGCATAGAAGCCCTGGTTTCTTCCCTGAAGACATGGGACGGAGATATCTATTTTTCAGTGCTTAAAGAAAAAGATGCGAATTTGATGATCGAGACGTTAAAGACATTGTCCGATTCGATCACGCTGGTGAATTTTGAAAATGACCGCCTGTATCCTTTGGAAACCTTAGGGTATCCGATCCTTTCCATGGACACATTAAAAGAACGCCTGTCAAGTACAAGGCGTCCTTCTCTGGTATGCGGTTCTCTATATTTTGTCGGCGAAGTTATGAAGCTTTTAGCTGGACCACAAGATACTCACTCTGTCCCTGGGTACGAAGCGGGAAGCCCCAGCCGTTAACGCCGGAAGTGGTGATTTGTGTAAAATCACCTTTTTTTAATATTCCATAGTCATGTTCATTGACATGAAACAAGGAAGACAAAAGTCCTAAAGGGAAGATCTGCCCATTGTGAGTATGACCGCTGAGCTGCAGGTCGACCCCGTTTTCCATGCAGGTTTCCAGGTCTATTGGCTGGTGATCCAGTACGATCGTATACGCTTCGTTATTTTGATCCATCAGCTGTTCCAGTTCTTTTCGATCGGCCTGCTCGGCATCTTCCCGTCCGATCAATAGAAGACCTTCGCTTTGGATCACGGTGTCCTGGAGGGTCTGAATATTGTTTCTGGAGAGTTCGGCTTTGATCTCTTCCTTGGTAAAGACCGGCTTGGAAGAATAGTGCTGGTTATCATGGTTTCCATATACGTAGTAGACCGGCGCCACTTCTGTTAAGGCACCCAGAGAATCCGATAAGCTTTTTAGTTCCTTTCTGGTCGTGAATTCATCCACGATATCTCCGCCCAGGCAATAAAAATCTGGTTTTTCTTCTTTGAGCTGGGCAATCAGCTTTTTTAAAGAAGCCTTGGTCATTCCATTCGGATAATGAAAATCGGCAAGGTAGACGATCCGTGTGTCCTTGATATCTTTTGATGTGGTCAATGTATACGTCACCGGCTGAATATGGCGAAGGTTGTAGACCCCATAACCCAAGACCCCGGCAGTCAGAACCAGGGGGACCACAAACAGAATCAGATTGACCGGCTTGTGAATCAGAAAATAGATCAGCTGTGTGATTGCCAGAAAACAGAAAAAGTGAAAATAGAAGGCCGGGAACAAAGTGTTAAAGGTAATGCAGGGAAGGATAAAAAGAAGGGCCAGACCAATCAGGATCTTTATATTGATCTGCGGCATCCATTTATGAATCAAATATACAAGATCGGCGGCCAGGCCAAGGCACAGACAGGCCAAACCGATTTTTAAGTAAATCATATAGTTTAGTCTCCTTTATTATTGTGTGCTTGTACAATATACAGGATTTTTAACCAAAAGAAAACTGTTTAGAATCATTTTCCTAAACAGAATTTTGAGAATAAAGTGTCCAGAAGATCCTCGCGGCTGACTTCTCCCAGGATCTCTTTCAAGTGATCGTGGGCCTGCTGGATATCAATTTCCACCAGATCCGGTTCAATATGCGCTTCCAAGGCTTCTTTAGCGCGCTGCATATCTTCTTTGGCCTGATGCAACAGACCGATCTGACGTTCGTTGGAAAGGACTGGTTCTTCCTTTAACAGATCGTTTTCATACAGCGACTCCAAAGCGTCGATCAATGGCTGGATCTGATGGTCTTTGGCACAGATGCAGATGCCTTCCTTGTTTCCTTTGGACAGATCGTCTTTGTTCCAGATCACAAGACGCATCTTGTCTTTTGTCTTCTCCAGGAGTTCTTTATCTTCTTTTGTCAAAGGTGCACTGCCATCTAGAACCAGAAGAACCAGAGCGGCCTCTTTGAGCTTTTCCTGGCTTTTTTCGATCCCGATCTGTTCGATCTTGTCGCTTGCCTTACGGATCCCGGCCGTATCGATCAGATTGAGCTGTATCGAACCGATATGGATCTGCCCCTCGACAATATCGCGGGTCGTTCCGGCTATGTCGGTCACGATGGCCTTGTCTTCTTCCAGTAATGCGTTCAATAACGAACTTTTTCCCACATTGGGACGGCCGACGATCACCGTGTCGATTCCTTTTTTCAAGACTTGTCCTGTCTGTGCTTTCTTTAAGATCGCATCGATTTGCGCCAGCCATTTTTTGGTCTTGGGCAACAGGTCGTTTTCCGTCAGCTGTTCAATATCTTCGTATTCCGGATAATCAATGTTGACTTCGATCTGGGCAATGATATCCAACAGATCTTCAATCAAAGGCGCAAGCAGTTTTTTTACACTTCCCTTGATGCCTTTGATGGCCATATGGGCGGCACTGTCGTTAGTGGCCTCGATCATATCCTGTACGGCTTCTGCCTGTGAAAGGTCGATCCGGCCATGATAAAAGGCACGCTGAGTAAATTCACCAGGTTTGGCCAAGGAAGCCCCTTTGCTTAAGACAAGCGAAAGGATCTTGCGGGTAATGAAGATGCCGCCATGACAGTTGATCTCGACCACATCTTCTCTTGTATAGGTTTTGGGTGCCCGGAATACCGAGACCAGGACCTCATCGACAGGCTTTCCGTTTTCATCAACGATATTTCCATAATGGATCGTGTGTGAAGGAACCGAACGCAGATCTTTGGTGAAGATTTGACTGACGATGGATATCGCTTCTTCTCCACTGATGCGGACAATGGAAATGGCTCCTTCCTGCAGGGCTGTGGATATGGCACAGATCGTGTTCTCAAACATAGGTTCCTCCTTTTTTTGCTTGTATCTATTCTATCACAAACTTATAATAGTCTTTATGAAAACTTATGACAGAAAAGAAGTCCGTCGGGTGGCGGACTGTTTGAAAAACCATGAAATCATCGCTTTGCCTACCGATACGGTCTATGGCGTAGGCGTACTCTATGGCGATCTAAACGATCTGGAACGGTTGAAAAACGCCAAACATCGTCCGGAAACCAAACCGATCCCGATGATGGTTTCTTCCATTGCCCAGATGGAAAAAGTGGCTTATGTCGATGAAAGAGTCAAAAGAATTGCGCAGAAGTTTCTTCCCGGTGCTTTGACCCTGGTCCTCAAAGTCAGGGATGAAGTCCCTTCGTCATACACCAACGGGCTGGATACCATTGCCTTGCGGATCCCGGATGAACCATTTATTCTGGAACTGATCGATCTATTGGATACCCCGCTTTTAGTGACCAGTGCCAACCAATCGGGCCAGAAGACGGCTTTGACCAGCGACGATGTCTTTGAACAGCTTCCTGACATCGATGGGATCGTACTAGGAAGATGCAAAGCTTTACAGGCGTCTACGATCGTAGACTGCACAAAAGATCGCCTGCAGATCCTTAGGCCGGGTCCGATTTCACTGGAAGAGCTCGAAAGTGTTTGACAAACCCCTTCCAGTCTAGTACCATACAAGCGATATCAAGGCAAAGAAGAGGACGAGTACTTTAAGAAAATGTTACAGAGAGCTTTTGGGTGGTGGAAAAAAGCACAGGACTTAAAGGAATAAAACCTTGGAGCTGTTTGTATTTCCTGCATTAAAGGAAACACTGTTTATCGACAGTGAAAGAGGCCTTCTAGAGTGATCTAGAAGACAAATTAGGGTGGTAACACGAGCATTCGTCCCTTGGATGGATGCTTTTTTTATTGGAGAAAAGGAGAAAATCATGGCTGAACAGAAACTTACGGAACAAGAACGCGTGCGTCGTCAAAAGATGCAGGATCTGATCGATATGGGAATCGATCCCTTTGGAAGCGCCTATCAGCGCACAACAACCTCAGGAAAGATCATCGCCCAGTACGAAGACAAGACCAAAGAAGAATTACAGGAACTCGATGTTCATGTCAAAGTGGCAGGACGAATCATGACCAAACGCCGTCAGGGGAAAGCGGGCTTTATGCACATTCAGGATGTCGATGGGCAGATCCAGATCTATGTGCGTAAAGATGTGATCGGCGAAGAACAATACGAGATCTTTAAGAAAAACGATATTGGAGATATCGTGGGAATCGAAGGAACGGTGATGAAGACCGACCATGGACAGCTTTCGGTTCGTGCCATGGTCTATACGCATTTATCAAAATCTTTGCGCCCTCTGCCTGAAAAGTTCCATGGCTTGACGGATGTGGAAGAACGTTTCCGCCGCCGTTATGTGGACTTGATCATGAATCCGGAAGCCAAGCACATTGCCCTGACACGTCCAAAGATCATTCGTGCCGTACAGGAGTATTTAGACGGACAAGGTTTGATGGAAGTGGAAACACCGGTACTGCAGCCTATCTTAGGCGGAGCCGCTGCCCGTCCGTTTATCACACATCACAATACACTGAACATGCCTTTCTATTTGCGTATTGCTACAGAGCTTCCTTTGAAGCGTCTGATCGTTGGCGGTCTGGAAGGTGTGTATGAGATTGGCCGTCTGTTTAGAAACGAAGGAATGGACGCCACGCACAATCCGGAATTTACGACCGTGGAAGCCTATGTGGCTTACAGTGATCTGCATGGAATGATGGATCTGATCGAAGGCTTGTTTGACCATGTCGCCAATAAAGTGCTGGGAACCACCGAGATCACCTATCAGGGGCAGGAAATTTCTTTGAAGGCCCCGTTCAAGCGCATTACCATGTGTGAAGCCATCAAGGAAAAGACCGGCATCGACTTTAAGGAAATCACCGATTACGATCAGGCATGTCAGCTGGCCAAAGAACACGAGATCGAAGTGGAAAAGATCCACAATTCAGTAGGTCACATCATTCAGCTGTTCTTTGACAAATATGTCGAAGAAACGATCACACAGCCTACTTTTGTTTACGAGTATCCTATTGAGATCAGCCCGCTGGCCAAGAAATGTAAAGACGATCCGCGCTTTACCGATCGTTACGAGCTCTTTATCTGCGGCCATGAATACGCCAATGCCTTCTCGGAATTAAACGATCCAATCGACCAGAGAGAACGTTTTGAGAAACAGTTGGAACTTCGTGATCTAGGGGATGAAGAAGCCAATGAAATGGATGTCGACTATGTCGAAGCTCTGGAATACGGCATGCCGCCAACCGGCGGAGTCGGACTGGGAATCGACCGCTTCGTGATGCTTCTGACCAATCAAAGAACGATCCGCGAAGTGCTCTTGTTCCCGCATATGAAACTGACCGGAGAATCCAAAGGCGCACGTATCGAAAAAGAAAAAGAATGTGTACCATTGATTCCGGTAGAAGTTCATTCTTTGACCAATAAGAAACCGACGATCGATTACTCCAAGGTAGAGATCGAACCGTTGTTCAAAGACTTCGTGGACTTTGAGACCTTCTCAAGATCCGATTTTAGAGCTGTGAAGGTCAAAGACTGTACAGCCGTTCCAAAATCGAAGAAACTGTTACAGTTTGTATTGGATGATGGAAGCGGGGAAGACCGTATCATCTTAAGCGGTATCCACGATTACTATGAACCTGAAGAATTGATCGGCAAGACCCTGGTGGCCATCACCAATCTTCCACCTCGCAAGATGATGGGAATCGATTCTTGCGGTATGATCATCTCGGCTGTACATAGTGAAGCCGGGGAAGAACGCCTGAACGTACTGGTTTTGGACAGCGCGATCCCAGCCGGCGCCAAATTGTATTAGAAAAAGGACAGCTTCGTAAAAGGAGCTGTTTTTTTGATGGGCATTTGAATGGATAAAGAATAAAAGAAAGAATATACTGAAATTAAAGAAAACATATTCAGCGAAACGCTGGTAGAAAGAGGTCAAAATGAAGTATGTTTGTTCAATTTGCGGCTATGTGTATGACGAAAGTCAAGAAGCCGTACCTTTCAATGAATTGCCAGAGGATTGGAGATGTCCTTTGTGTAACGCACCGAAAAGCGCTTTTGAACCCAAGCAATGAGATGAAAAACCTGTTCCTGTGACAGGTTTTTTCTTTTGAAAAAAAGTCGAAAAAAATGCGCAAATCAAATTGACAATTTGAAATCTCTAAGATAATATAATAAATTGCATAATAGTCTATGGGGGAAGTGCGCCCTGCGGACTGGAAGGCACAAAAATCAATCAACGAAAGGATGGCATGCATGGACACAAACAAAGCGTATCACATCCTCGAATGTGGCAAAAAAGCGACACGTCGAGACTATTCCAAAGTTAGTGGAAAACTGGAATTACCAAACCTTGTTGAGATCCAGACCAACTCATTTAAGTGGTTTCTCAAACAAGGGATCCAAGAAGTATTTGAAGAGATCTATCCAATAGAGAACTATGGGAAAAATATCAAATTGAATTTTATCCGTTATCATTTTGGACAGCCAAAATACAATGCGGAGGAATCCATGTACAGAGAGTGCAACTATGCCGCTCCTCTTTATGCAGAAATGGAACTGGAGATCATGGACCCGGATACCGGAGAAGTGGTCACCAAGAACGAAGAAGTATATTTAGGGGATTTCCCTTTGATGACAGAAACAGGAACGTTCATCATCAATGGGGCAGAGCGTGTTATCGTCTCTCAGATCGTACGTAGTCCGGGAGCTTATTTTTCGGAAAGCTATGATGAAAAAACAGGAAAGAAAAACTATGCCTGTGAACTGATCCCCAGCCGTGGTACTTGGCTTGAGTTCATGACCGAACAGAAGAAGACGTCCAACGGGAAAACGATCAATGTATCGATCGACAGAAGACGTAAGGTTCTGTTCACGATCCTTTTCAAAGCCATTGGAATGTCTTTGAATCTGGAAGTCAACGAAAACACCAGCGATACGACCCAGATGGAAATTTTCCTGAAGGCCATGGGAAGAAACTGGGAGGATGTCGCCACCGATCCAGAAGACCGTGAATACATGAATCTGTATCTGTTACTGTATACTGCCTTCTTTGGAAAATATGAAGAAATCGAAAATACCCTGCTCAACGATAAAGTAAAAACGACGCAGGAAGCTTTACTGTCTTTCTATGAAAATCAGCGAAGCGATGAGATCCCTACATTGAACGGATCCATCACTTTGATGCAGGCGAAGTTCTTTGATCATCGCCGTTATGATCTGACTAAGGCAGGACGTTATAAATTACGTAAAAAATTAAATGCGATCGCCCGCATGAACAATACGACACTGGCCCATGACATCGTGGATGTAGACGGCAATGTGTTTATGGAAAAAGGAACGATGATCCATCGTGACCAGAGAAACGCACTTCGTGAAGAACTGGCCAAAGGGACATACTGTACACCATATCCTTTCCGCAGTGAATTCCATGAAGCAGATGTTGTATCGATTCCGACTTCTTACCATTCCGGATTGATCGGCCGTATCCTGGCCAAAGATGTGGAAGTGGATGGTGTGATCTATGAAAGAGGAACTGTTTTATGTCCACAGGATATCGAAGCTCTGGCTTCCATCGAAGAAGTTCCTATCTATGGAGGCTTGATTGCCCGTCCGGTTGTCCTGACCAGTGAAAACAGCGAGGCCGTGTTCAACTATGGTCAGCGTTTGTATGCCTTAGGCCGTTTGACCAACGCCAAAGGACAGGACATCGTCGATGACGAAATGGAACTGGTGGTTGACCGTTATGAAATCGGTGTTGAACCAGACAAACTGGAAGCCGATGCGGTATTTGCCGTATCACAGCGTGCTTTAAACGAAGAGATCACCGCATGGCTGATCGGTGCCTGTGTCCAGGAAGTCTATGTCGTTGACAAGGCAGGGGACCAGATCAAAATTTGCGGAAACGATCCATTCGCCAACAAACACACGATCACGATGTCGGATATGTACGCTTTCTTCTCTTATAATTTAAATGTTATGGAAGGCGTAGGAACGACCGATGATATCGATATGTTAGGAAACCGCCGTATCCGTTCGGTGGGAGAACTGATCCAGAACCAGTTCCGTATCGGGCTTTCCCGTATGGAACGTGTCGTAAAAGAACGTATGTCGATCCAGGAACTGGAGAATTTGTCACCTAGAAAACTGACAAACATCCGTCCATTGACGGCTGCCATCAAAGAATTCTTCTCGAGTTCTCAGCTGTCGCAGTTCATGGACCAGCAAAACCCGCTGGCAGAATTGACAAACAAACGCCGTATCTCGGCTTTGGGACCTGGCGGTCTGACACGTGACCGTGCCGGATTCGAAGTGCGTGACGTTCATACTTCACACTACGGACGTATCTGTCCGATCGAAACACCGGAAGGTCCAAACATCGGTTTGATCTCCAACTTGACTTCGTATGCCAAGATCAACGAATACGGGTTCATTCAGACACCGTATCGAATCGTAAATAAAGATGGAACGGTACAGGAAAAAGCCGTTTACTTAAGCGCGGATGAAGAAAGCGACTACCTGATCGCTCAGGCCAATGAGGTTCGTGACGGCCGTTTGATCAATGAACATGTCGTAGTTCGTAAAGGCGGGGAAACGATCATCGCCAACCGCGAAGATGTAGAACTGGCCGACGTCAGTCCAAAACAGATTGTATCCGTAGCCACGGCTTGTATTCCATTCCTGGAAAACGACGATGCTTCCCGTGCCCTGATGGGGGCCAACATGCAGCGTCAGGCCGTACCATTGCTGCAGCCGCATTCACCATATGTCGGAACGGGAATCGAACATAAGATTGCCAAAGACTCTGGGGTTGGAATCGTTGCCAAAGAAAATGGAACGGTTACCTATGTTGACAGTCTGCGCATCGTTGTGGAAAACGAAGAAGGAAATGAACGTACTTACCAGCTGCGTAAGTTTGCCCGCAGCAATGCCTCTACCTGCATCAATCAGCGTCCAATCGTTGAAGTGGGCGAAAAGGTTGAAAAAGGTGACATTCTGGCCGATGGTCCGTCTATGGAAAACGGAGAACTGGCTTTAGGACAAAACGTAACCATTGCCTATATGACCTGGTATGGATACAACTACGAGGATGCCATCATTATGTCTGAACGTATGGTCAGCGATGATGTGTATACTTCGATCCATATCGAAGAATATGATATTGACTGCCGTGATACCAAATTGGGTCCGGAAGAGATCACACGCGATATTCCTAACGTAGGAGAAAGCGCGGTCCGCAAACTGGATGAAAATGGAATCATCATGGTTGGAGCCGAAGTAAAAGAAGGCGATATCCTGGTTGGTAAGGTAACGCCAAAAGGACAGAGCGAGGTCTCTCCGGAAGAGAAACTGTTACTGGCCATCTTCGGTGAGAAATCACGCGAAGTTCGTGACAACTCTTTAAAAGTTCCTCATGGAGGAGCCGGTATCGTACATTCGGTCCGTGTCTTCAAGCGAGGAGATGGCTCGGAGCTTCCTCCGGGAGTCAACATGCGCGTTAAAGTGTATATCGTTCAGAAACGTAAGATCTCTGAAGGAGATAAGATGTCTGGACGTCATGGAAACAAAGGTGTTATCTCTAAGATCCTTCCAATCGAAGATATGCCGTTCACGGCCGATGGAACACCAATCGATATCATTCTGAATCCATTTGGTGTACCTTCCCGTATGAACATCGGGCAGATCCTGGAGATCCATCTGGGATATGCCGCCAAGAAACTGGGTGTGAAATTCGCCACACCGGTATTCGACGGGGTATCCAATGAGGAACTGGCCGACATCATGAAAGAAGCCCAGATGACCAGCGATGGAAAACAGGTTCTTTATGATGGACAGACCGGACAGCCATTCGATGAACGAATCAGCGTGGGTGTCATGTATATGATCAAGCTGGCCCACATGGTTGACGATAAACTGCATGCCCGTGCAACCGGACCTTATTCTCTGGTTACGCAGCAGCCGCTGGGTGGTAAAGCCCAGAATGGTGGTCAGCGTTTTGGAGAGATGGAAGTTTGGGCCCTGGAAGCTTATGGGGCTGCCCATACGCTGCAGGAGATCCTGACCATCAAGTCCGATGATATCCAGGGACGTATCAAGACTTATGAAGCCATCATCAAAGGAAAAGATATTCCAGAACCAGGCGTTCCAGAATCTTTCCGCGTTCTGGTACACGAACTGCAAGGTCTGGCAATCGATGTCCGCTTGTTGGATGAAAACAACAACGAAGTGGATCTGAATCCAGACGATGATGACGATACACCGGTGGCCGCTATGCCTGTGCATCAGGAAGAGCTGGTCAATGATATGGAAGAAACACAAGATGAAACAGAAACAGAGGAGGCTGAGTAAAAACTATGTCAATCAATAATTTTGCCTCGATCCAGGTTCGTCTTGCCTCTCCGGAAACGATCTTAAAATGGTCTCATGGAGAAGTGACAAAACCCGAAACGATCAACTATCGTTCTCAGAAAGCAGAGCGCGATGGTCTGTACTGCGAACGCATTTTCGGTCCTACCAAAGACTGGGAATGCGCCTGCGGTAAATATAAGAAAGTACGTTTTAAAGGTGTTGTATGTGACCGCTGCGGGGTTGAGATCACCAAAGCCAGCGTGCGCCGTGAACGCATGGGTCACATTCATTTGGCAGCACCGGTTGCGCATATCTGGTATCTGCGCGGTATTCCTTCAAGAATGGCGCTTTTACTGGATGTCACACCAAAACAATTGGAAGAAGTTGTTTACTTTGTCAGCTACATCGTAACCGATCCAAAGGATACTGATCTTGCCTATAAGCAGATTCTTTCCGAACGCGAATACCGCGAAAACATGGCCATTTATGGAGCCAATGCCTTTACTGCGCAGACAGGAGCGGAAGCTGTGCTTCGCCTGTTGCAGGATGTGGATCTGGAACAGGAGTATCAGGATGTTCAGGATGCTCTGGATAAAGCGCAGGGAGAAAAACGTAAAAAACTGATCAAACGTTTGGATACGATCAATGCCTTCCGTCATAGTGAAAACGAACCGGAATGGATGATCCTGACCAATATTCCGGTTATACCACCGGATCTAAGACCAATGCTTCAGTTGGACGGCGGGCGTTTTGCGACCAGCGATCTGAATGATCTCTATCGCCGTGTCATTACCCGAAACAACCGTTTGCGTAAACTGTTGGACTTAGGAACGCCAAACATCATCGTACAGAATGAAAAGCGTATGCTTCAGGAAGCCGTAGATGCCCTGATCGATAACGGACGCCGTTCGAAACCGATCACGGGAGCGGGAGGCCGTGCCTTAAAATCACTGTCTCATTCCCTGAAGGGAAAACAGGGACGTTTCCGTCAGAACCTGTTAGGAAAACGTGTGGACTTCTCTGGACGTAGCGTTATCGCGGTAGGACCGGATCTGAAGATGTATCAGTGCGGGATCCCTCGTGAGATGGCCATCAACTTGTTCAAACCGTTTGTGATCAACGAGATCGTAAACGAAGGACTGGCTGCCAATCCGAAAAATGCCGAAAAACTGATCGAACGCCGTGATCCTAAGATGTGGGATGTCGTAGAAAAAGTTATTGACGGCTATCCAGTCTTGATGAACCGTGCTCCAACGCTTCACCGTTTGGGAATCCAGGCTTTCCTTCCAAAATTGGTAGAAGGACGCGCTATGCGTCTGCATCCGTTAGTATGTACGGCCTTCAACGCCGACTTTGACGGGGACCAGATGGCCATCCACGTACCGTTGAGTGAAGAAGCACGTGCCGAAGCACTTGTCATGATGCTGGGAAGCCACAATATCCTGGGGCCAAAAGATGGTAAACCAATCGTTACGCCAGGACAGGATATGGTCATGGGAAACTTCTATTTGACAATGGAAGAAACCAAAGCCGAACTGGAAGAAGAAGCAAAGCGCTATGAAGAAAAAGGATGTCCTAAGGAAGCGAAACAGTGGGCTACTTATGCCGCAAACGAAGGACATGTTTACCTGGATGAAAAAGAAGTCATGATGGCTTATCAGACAGGACAGGTGCATCTGCATTCGCGTATCGCCCTTCCGGTAAAAGGCCTGAACAAGACAAGCTTTGATCCAGCCCATGAAAAGGATTACCTGGTCACTACGGTCGGTAAGATCATTTTCAACTCCATGTTCCCGGAAGACTTCCCTTACTTAAACGAAGTCTCTAAGGAAAACTTTGAAAAGACGCCGGATAAATACTTTATTCAGCCGTCGGTCAACGTTCAGAAATATATTGCCGAGCTGGAAATTACACCAGCCGTTAAGAAAAAAGATTTGGGAAAGGTCATTGCCGAAGTCTTCAACCGTTATTCGGTGGATCAGACAGCCGAGATCCTTGACCAGATCAAGTCCATGGGATTCAAGTATTCCACGGTTGCCGGTATCACGGTATCCTTAAGCGATATCGAGGTGGCCCCAAACAAGGAAGAACACGTTGAATATGGACGTAAAAAAGCCGAAGAATTAAAATATCTGCAGCGCAAAGGTATGCTGACGATGGAAGAATGGGAACGCCATTTAAATAAACTTTGGGAAAATGTAAAAGATGAGATTGCTGACGAACTGCTCAACAATCTGCCTCGTAAAAACCCAATCAACATGATGGCTCGTTCCGGAGCCCGTGGTAACCGTTCCAACTTTACCCAGCTGGCCGGTATGCGTGGATTGATGGCTAAGCCAGGTCATGGTAAATCCAGCGGGGGCGAGTATGTATCTTCAATCATCGAGGTGCCAATTTACTCTTGTTTCCGTGAAGGTCTGAATGTATCTGAATTCTTTACCAGTACCCATGGTGTGCGTAAAGGTTTGACCGATACCGCCTTGAAGACTGCTGAATCGGGTTACCTGACTCGTCGTCTGGTTGATGTCGCACAGGATGTGATCATCAAGGAAGACGATTGCGGTACCGATAAAGGATACTGGGTAGAAGCTTTGATCGACCGTAAGAACAACACGGTGATCGAACCTTTGATGGATCGTCTGATCGGACGTTATTCAAAACAGGATGTTGTCGATCCAAACACTGGGGAACTGATCATTGCCAGCGATGAATTCATCACAGAAGAAATCGCAAAACGCATTGTCGATACCGGCATTGAAGGTATGTATATCCGTTCTGTATTTACTTGTAAATCAAGATCGGGTGTCTGCCGTAAATGTTATGGACGCAATATGGCAACCGGTAAGGATGTCGAAGTCGGAGAAGCAATCGGTATCATGGCTGCCCAGAGTATTGGGGAACCAGGTACACAGCTGACCATGCGTACCTTCCATACCGGTGGGGTTGCCGGTTCAGGAACCGGAGATATCACGCAGGGTCTTCCTCGTGTTGAAGAATTGTTTGAAGCCCGCTGTCCAAAAGGGGTTGCGGTCATTGCACAGATCAGTGGGGAGATCACTTCCATTGAACGAATCGAAGGTACGATGCGTCAGGAAGTCATCATCACCAACGAAAGTGAAAGCATTTCACATAAGATCAACGCAAACCAGTCCATGCGTCCTTGGGTGCAGGTTGGTGAACATATCGAAGCCGGTACGGCTTTGACAGAAGGTCCGCTGGATCCAAAAGAACTGCTTCGTGTTGCCGGCGTTCGTGAAGTTCAAGACTACATCTTAAAAGAAGTTAAGAAGGTATACCAGTCTCAAGGTATCGAGATCTCGGATAAGCATCTGGAAGTTATGATCAAACAGATGATGAAACGTGTGATCGTTATCGACAGCGGAGACACAGATCTCAATGTGGGAGTTCAGTTATCTCTGAATCAAATCACAAAGATTAACCGCGATGCCTTGTTGTCAGGGAAAACACCGGCACAGTTCAAACCGGTATTGCTTGGAATTTCCAAAGCCAGTGTTGAAACGGATTCCTTCCTTTCGGCGGCAAGTTTCCAGGAAACGACCAAGGTTCTTACGGACGCAACCATCAAAGGAAAGGTTGACCATCTGGTTGGCTTGAAAGAAAACGTTATTATCGGTAAACTGATTCCTGCCGGAACGGGATGCACAGGCAACCGTCCGCAAAATGAACTGGTAAAGGCCAAGGCCCAGGAACTTCGTGAAAAGAGGCTGGCCCGTTTACGCGATACAAAGGATGATGAGTTCGAAAAAATCGCCGGCACAGAATCTTCATTGGATGATGAAGCCAGCTTGAAAGAAGAACCGATCGAAACCGAAAGCATTTTAGGAGATGCCAGTTTAGAAGCCGAATCCATTGATTTAACGGATTCTATGCAGTCTGAATAATTATATAAACAGATTCACTTGATGTGGATCTGTTTTTTTTAGACAAAGTCACATGTTTTCATCGTATATATATGTGGTGATATCAATGAATCAAATTTTATCCGATACTCTGGAAAAGAAAATGAATGCATACGATGAATGCGTAAAGAAGATCCTGTCTCACAAACAGATCCTTTCCTACATCCTGAAAGAATGTGTTTCCCACTTTTCCAAACAGTCCTTTCAGGAAATTCAGGATCGTTTGGATCCTTATTTTCATGAGATCCTGAAATCACATAATACCGAGGATCAAAGTGTTTTCGGGGCCAGGATCCAGTACGATCTGCTCTTTGAGATCGAAGGCCATCGGATCAATATCGAAGCCCAGCAGAAAGAACCTTCCTATCCCCTGATTCGAAGAGCCGTTTATTACGGGACAAGGCTGGTTGCCGGACAGAAAAATGATCCTTCCGGATTTCAGAAAGACGAGTATCCAAAGATGAAAAAAGCACATACCATCTGGATCTGTATGCATCCGGCCACCCGAAAACAAGACTCCATTCTGGAGTATTCCTTACATCAAAACATTCATACAGGACAATACAGGGAAGATCTAAAAAATTATGACCTTCTTTCCATTGTCATGATCTATCTGCCAAAAAGAAAAGACGAACTGAAAAAGGACATGATGTCTTTACTGTATGTACTGTTTGTGATGAAGAGCGAACCACAGTATATAAAAAAGATACTGACAGAAAAATATGATATACTGATAACAGAAGAACTCGGCAGGGAGGTAGATAAAATGTGCAATTTCAGTCAGGGCATCTATGAAGATGGGTTACAAGAAGGAAGAAGACAAGGTTACTCCCAGGGGCAAAAACAGGGCTACTCCAAGGGACAAAAACAAGGT
>NZ_CALVGO010000019.1 GCF_944327125.1 uncultured Faecalicoccus sp. | reverse complement strand
ATACCGTCCTGATTTTTGTTATTGAAGGAATCTAAATTCACCAAATGAAGAATCTACATGATAGTCAGCACCCGGAGTCTTTGGATCAACCCAGGAGATCCACTGCATTACTGGTGTTTCTTCACCTTCGGCCGGTGTTGAGAATTCAGCACGATAGACGCCGGCACGCATTACATTGTTTGTGATCAGTTTCAGATCTTCCAGAGATTTTAATGGAACCTTACCTTCTACCACATAGCCATCCTCTGTCTGTACCGCTGCGGTTTCCAAGCCTTCCATGTTCCATTCGCTGTCAAAATGACGATAGTATTCAATGGAATAATCATGAACCCGGCCTTTTGGATCGATTTCCAATCCATAATACAGCGGCATACCGTCTGTTGCCGGTTTGTCGATGGCACCGCCGGCAAAGAACAATTCTACACGGTCCTCGTTATCCACGGTACTTTCGTCTTCTTTCCAGTCTTCATCCACCAATACATCTTCATCAACTACGGTAAAACTGAAATAGAAATCCGTTCCGTCATGATACCCTTTAAATTCCGTAAACGGAGCTTCGATGGCTTCCCAAGGATAGTGGAAACCACCGGAAATATCCGGAACATTTTCCCAAACTTCTTCATCCAAGGTTCCATCGACCTTTGCCTGGGCATCTCTTTTTACGACATCGTAATGAGGCGTTGTCGCTTCATTGAAGGCAACATTGGATGTTGAATCCGTCTCTGTCTGTGTAGAAGTGCTGCATCCTGCCATGGCCAAAACAACACCGATTCCCACAATAAATTTTGATAATTTTTTCATATGATCTGCCTCCTTTTATGGTTATTTCTACTTTCATTATAAAAGAGAAGACGAGGATTATCGATGTGAAAAAGTACAGAAAACCGACCAGTTTGGACACCAAAAAAAGGAAGCTTACGCTTCCTCGATCAACCCTAACAGTTCTAATAAACGATTGAGATCATTGATATCTTCGTAATGAATCGATACCGCATGCGATGTGATATTGACTGACGTCTGGAAGTACTCTTCCAGCTTGATTTTCGCATCCAGGATATACGGATCCTGTTCCGGTCTGGTTTCTTCTTTTTTGATGGTCTTATCCTTGACCAGCTGTTCCACTTTACGAACCGAAAGACCTTGTTCAATGGCCTGTTTGGCAATCTTTCGCATATCGTCTTCACTTTTTAAACCGAGAAGGGCTCGAACGTGCCCCATCGTCAGCTGTCTGGAGACCACAAGATCCTGTACATCGACCGGCAGTTTCAGTAAACGCAGCGTATTCGTAATATGTTCACGAGATTTTCCGACCCGATTGGCCAATTGTTCCTGTGTATAGTTCAAACGGTGCATCAGCTGTTCATAAGCCTTGGCTTCTTCGATCACGTTTAGATCTTCTCGCTGGATGTTTTCCAATAATGCGATCTCCATCATTTCCTGATCGCTGAAATTCACCACAATGGCCGGGATCTCTTTAAGACCGGCAAGCTTGCTGGCTCTAAGTCGTCTTTCACCTGCAATCAGATCGTATCCCTGAACACTTTTCTTCACCAGGATCGGCGTAAAGACACCATGTTGACGTATACTCTGACTTAGTTCCTGAAGCGCATCGTCATCAAAGACTTTACGCGGCTGATAAGGATTGGGACGAATCGCATCCACCTGGATCTTGGTTTGTTCCTGTGATTCCGTGTGGACGTCTCCATTCTGGATCTCATCCAGTACTTTAGATATGTCCTGTCCAAAAAGCTGATTGAGTCCCTTCCCTAAACGATTGTTGTCCATGAGATCTACCTCCCCTCATTTCTCCTTAAGAATTCACGAGTCAATTCACCGTAAGCTTTCGCCCCGGCGCTGGAAATGTCATATTCAAAGATCGAAACTCCTCGAGAAGGCGCTTCGGAAAGTTTGACATTTCTGGGAATGTTTGTCTGATAAACCTGTTTTCCAAAATTCTGACGAACGTCCTGCGATACTTCCACGCTGAGTTTAGTGGTAATATTGAACATCGTCATCAGGATGCCTTCGATTCTTAGATCCGGATTGTACAACTGCTGAACCAGACGAATCGTCAACAACAGCTGGGTAACCCCTTCCAGCGCATAATATTCACACTGCACCGGAATCAATACACTGTCCGCGGCAGTTAAGGCATTCGTATTCAAAATACCTAAGCTGGGCGGACAATCTATGATCACATAATCATACTGGTCGCGAACAGCTTTTAAACTGTTTTTCAAGACTTGTTCTTTTCCATTTCCAATCTTATCCAGTTCCAGATCCGCTCCTGCCAAAGTGATATTGGCAGGTACGATATCAATATGGGGTTCCGTTTTATGCACGATCACTTCTTCGATCGGTGCATTCTCCAACATCACGTTATAGATGGTCTTCTGCCCTCGATGGGATATCGCCTGCAGTCCCTGACTGGCATTTCCCTGAGCATCCAGATCGATCAACAAGACCTTCTTGCCCATATAGGAAAGACCGCTGCTTAAATTGATTGCCGTCGTTGTTTTTCCTACGCCACCCTTTTGATTGGATATTGCGATAACTTTTGACATGCTCCTTTAACCTCCTATCGGTTTCTTTTTGATTTGCCCGTAATTTCTAGGGTATTTCAAAGAAGTCTTCTTTTTCTTCGTAAAATACAGATTGATATGCTCCGCTTCTTCGATTTTTGCGATCTCTTTCTTTTCAAACTGAAGATCCAGTACATCCAGTGCCTTTTGGGCCTCCTTCAGTTCTTCCATACCGCTTTTTCCTTTTAAGAAGATCAGCTTCCCTTCCACTTTGCATAATGGTGCGCACAGCTCCAACAAGATATTCAATCTGGCCACCGCTCTGGCACTGACACAGTCAAAGAGTTCCCGGTGATCTTTGGCATAATCTTCGGCCCGGGCATTGATGACGCGGATGTTTTTCAACCCCAATTCCTGGATCACATGTTCCAGAAAACGGCATCGTTTCTGTAACGGTTCGATCATTGTGCATTCCACAGAATCAAAAGCGATCTTTAACGGGATGCACGGAAAACCGGCACCGCTTCCTACATCACAGAACGTCTGAAACGGAAGTCCCTGAAAAGGAAGGATCGAATCCAGAAAATGTTTTTCCCAGATCTCTTCCGGATTGGTGATGGCTGTCAGATTCATTTTCTGATTCCATTCCAAAAGAAGTTCCATATATCGTTCATATTTTTTGATTTTTTCATCGTTCATATCGATCCCATGGGATCGACAGGCTTCTATAAATGTTTTCTGATTCATTCTATTTCTCCATATGAGTCATTATATCAAAGATCATTTTTGATTCCTAGAGACAGACTACCTCCGAAATTGACATGATTTATGTCAAAACAAAAAAGACGAGAACTTCTCGTCTACGAATTCATCATTTCATGGATCACTCGGATCACCCGGCTGGTGTTTTCTCCATCGTTATGAACAATATACTTTTTCTGAAATTCATCCAATCTTTCATCCATTTTCAGATTCGACAAAGCTTGCACCAACGTTTTTTGGTCATAACAGATCAGTCCTGGAAATTCTTTTGTGTAATCGATGTTTAATCCCACAGAAGAAGAATACTCTTCCAGATCATCGATATAGGCGACCATCGGTTTTCTCAATAAAGAATAATCCAGGATCACACTGGAATAGTCGCTGACTAAAGCATCGCTGACATGCATCAAAGTATACAGATCTTCATCGTGTACATCGATGGCTCTCTGATGCTCGATCTGAATATCTGGAAGCAGCGGATGAAATTTATAGAGGATACAGACCTCTTCACCCAGTTTATCCAACACCGCCTTGATGTCAAAACTTGTTTGTTTCAATCCATGGACCATATTGCCCCGAAAGGTCGGTGCGTACAGGATGCATTTTTTATGCCGGCATTCCGGATGTTTTTTAAAGAATTCCTCTTTATGTGTGTCTTTGAGCAAAATGTCGATTCTTGGCATTCCGGTCACTTTGACCTTGTCTTCGGCAACACCAAAAGCCTGGGCATAGACAGGTTTCCAGTAAGGCGCGCTGCATAGGATCGCATCGTATCCGGAAATCGCATACGATCTCTGGATCTGGTTGCCAAATTTTTTGATGGCTCCCGTCGCATGCCATACCTGCAAAACCTTGGTCTTTTTCGGTTTGAATTTAGAAACGATATAATTGTTATCGTTTAAGATCACCAGAGCGCTCTGTTTGATCTGGACCAGCTGGCTGCACAGATTGATGAAATAAAGAAAATATCCTTTCACACTTTTATGGATCTTCATCAGATTGTAATGGATATCATAGATTCCTTCTTTTTGTAACGCTTGATCGATTTTTTGAAAATCGCTGGTCAGATGATTATTGGTCATACTGATAAACGTGATTCGATTCGAGCGAACTTTGACAAAGAAAGTGATGCCATTCAAGAACCCCAGAACAAGATTTAAAATGAACTTTTCCAGGATCATAAACATTCCTCACTTAACAGATCCACAACGCGTTTTGAGGCTTTGCCGTCATCCAGATTGTTGAAACGGGAACGGAAGGCCTCCAAACAGGAAGTATCATAGATCCCCGCTTTGATCTCTTCACACAAAACCTTTTCATCTTTATAGATCTTTCCGGGAAGTTCTTTGGTGATATCCAGATAAAATCCTCTGAGATCACTGGCATACGTCTCCAAATCGTACATGTAGAAATAGATCGGGCGTTTTAAGATCGCATAATCAAAGAATACACTGGAATAATCGGTGATCAAAACATCGCTGATCACATACAATTCATTGATTTCCGCCTCGGCCGGGATCGTAAATAAGAATCCCTTCAATGAAGGATCGTCCTTATACCTGTTGATGATCAGATAATGCGGTTTAAAAAGCAGAATGTATTCCTCTTGCAGGATGTCTTTCCAAAGATGGAAATCGGCCTTTAATTCAAACGTGTATCCGGCGCTGACATAGGAATCATCTCTCCATGTCGGTGCATACAGGATCACTTTTTTATCTTTCGGAAGGTGAAGACGGTCTTTGATGGCCTCTACTTCTTCCCGGGTGACATTGGAAATAAAATCGTTTCGCGGATAACCGGTCTCGATCAGTTTTTTAGGATCGATGCCAAAGGCGTGCGGAAACACCGATGTACAAAAGGCGTTGGGTGAAATCATCCAGTTATAACGCGCTACATCGACATCGTAGCTGTGGCACATTTGTTCAAACGTGACCGCTGAACGATAGAATGTCGTATCTTCGCTGACATCGATATCGTGGGCCAGCCTTTTTAAAGGCGTTCCATGCCAGGTCTGAAGATAATACTGCTCCTCTTTTTTACAAATATAAATAGGAAGCTTACAGTTTACGACCCACACTTTCGCTTTGGACATATAGTAGAAATAAGGAAGACTGAAATATTCTTTGATCTGTGCTCCAGGAATGTTCAGTCCCTTCTTTTTATGATGTTTGATAAACCAGATAAAACGATGATCTTTCCATCGCGGATCACGAATCATCTGTTCATAGATGGCTCTGGGATTATCGGAATACCCCCGGCCGTGAAACGAAATAAAAATGACCAGCTTATCATCGATTGAAATCCAGCGGTAAACACATCGATAAACGATTCGAATCAGTTTTCCAGCCCACTTTTTCAAGATTCGTAAGATGGCCATATAATCTCCTTCCTAGTCAAAAACTTCTTTGACGATATTTTCACTGGCAGCTCCGTCATCGAAACAACAGAACCGATCATAAAATGCATCATACCGTTTCTGGTAACGCTTTTGGATCATACCGATATGAAGGATCGCATCGATCACTTCTTCGCTTGTATACAACAGAGGGCCCGGCACCTCGGTATTCATATCGATATAGAATCCCCGAAGCTGATTTTTATATTTTTCAATGTCATACGTATAAAACAGGATCGGACGTTTTAAATTCGCATAATCAAAGAATACACTGGAATAATCGGTAATACAGATATCCGTAATCAAATAGATCTCTGAAATATCGTCATAATTGCTCAGATTGTAGGCAAAGCCCTCCAAGCCGGTCGTATCGATCTTGTCGGCAATATAATGATGGGTTCTTAATAAGAGCACATACTCTTTTTGAAGCATGGTCTTCATCTTCTGAAGATCCAGGGCCAGCGTAAATTTATATTCCCCTTTGCCATAGTGTTCATCATCCCGCCACGTCGGTGCATAAAGTATCGTCTTTTTATCAAGCGGGATCCCCAGCTTCTTTTTGATCTGGAGCGAAAGTTCTTCTTTATTCGGGGCATATAAGATATCGTTTCGCGGATATCCATATTCCAGCATCTTTCCTTCGTACATAAAACAGCTTCGGAACGTCTTTGAAGAAAATGGATTGGCGCTGACCAGATAGTCCCATTCCTTCCGCTGTTTATAAAACTGTTCTTTGTATTTCGGCGAAGCACTTGTCACTTCTTCCTGGTCAAAGACAAGACGCTTCAGCGGTGTGCCATGCCATGTCTCCAGAAAGATTTGTCCTTCTCTTTTCCGATACCACAAAGGCTGCCGGACATTAAAGACAAGATATTTACTGACGGCAAGATAATAAGCGTACTGAAAAGAAAACCGTTTGACGGTTTTGGCCCCATAAGGAATTTCATGTTTTCCATTGATTGCCCAGACACATTCGTATTTGCCCGGATACATGCGGTTCAATGCCTCATAGATATATTTTGGCGAATCCGAATAGTTCTTAGCCATGAACGTTTCAAAAAGAACGACGTTTTCCTTGATCGGAAGCTTTAGATAACGATGATAATACGCCAGTTTGTACAGCGTGTTCATATTTTTGTTTCTAAAAATATTTTTAAGTTTTGTTTTTCCGAAATCATAACGGATCGCTTTCTGTACCCCTTTAAGATCGCCCAGAAGCATCGGTGCCACCAAACGGCGGCTTTTCTTTTTCAAATCGTCCAGGACCCGGGGATCACTGTCTTCCAAAGTCTTCTGCATACACACAAAATATTCTTTCCGCCATTTGTCTTCCGGAGAACGGCGAATATGTTTTGTCATTGTCTGACAGAAATAACGAATCATCTTTTTATCCAGATAATACCGGACCGGTCCCTGTGCATCCAATTCAGACCGTGCTCTTTCGATCATATCGCATCGCTCATAAAACCGCTGATCGTTTTCTTCCTGGTTCAGGCTTGGTTCATTGATGGGATCGTTGTGTTTGCGCTTAATGTAACAGGCCTCTTCTTCATACAAAAAGGAAGATGCCTTTTCCAACACTTTGGATAAAAAAAGCTGATCACTGAAATAACGAAGATCTTCTTCAAAAAAGATTGCATTCTCCAATAAAAAGTCCTTTCGGTAAAGGCACGATAACGCGCTGACAGTCTGTAATCCCTGACGCTTTATCATCGTATGATAAATGGCCTTCATTTTTTCAGGGTCCACGGCGGAAAACTTTTCCATATGATCCTGGATCTTTTCCTGGCGAATCTGTTCTTTTTCCAACAAATCATCGGAATCGATTTCTTTTTTTGAAAGCTTATCTAAAAAATTGGCCTTGTTGTTCCAGGTGTTATGAATCGTTCCGTAGACCATATCCTGATGATCTAAATGGGAAATCAAATGCGAAAACGTATCTTCCAGCACATAGTCATCGCTGTCTAAAAAATAGATATACGGACTCTGTGCCTTTTCTATCCCGATATTACGGCAAGATGCTACACCCGTTTTCTCCAAAGAAGAACAAACTTGTATCGAAAGATCGGAATAAGAATCGATCAAATCGTCCACATCGCAAGATGGATGATCCAGTACGATCAAAACATCAAAATCATGACAGCGTGAATCTCTTAAAGATTGCAGGCATTCCCTTAAATAATGTGCATAGTCATGAAAGGGAATCACAACAGTAAATTTACTCATCGCCCTTTAATTCCTCTTTCAGCTGTGTGGTCGAGATTCCTTCTGTTCGAGGCAAATAAACGACTTCACAGTAATCTTTCAGGAAATCAAACTTCCCTTTCCAGTCATCGCCCATGACAAACACATCCACATTGTACTTTTTCACATCTTCGATCTTTTGTTCCCAGCTTGTTTCCGGGATCACTTTATCAACATAGCGAATCGCTTCTACGATCTGCATACGATCGGTATCCTTGATCTGACAAACTTTTCCTTTTCCTTTGTTGAATTCGTCGCTGCTGACGGCAACGATCAAATAATCGCCTAACGCTTTCGCTCTTTTTAAAAGATTCAAATGTCCGATATGAAATAAATCATACGTTCCATAAGTGATCACAGTTTTCATGTTATAGTCCTCCTGTCAGTTTAGAAAAGAAACCTTTTTTGGTTTGCGGTAAAACTCTTTTCTTAAACTTCTGATTTAAATACTTTTTCTTTTCCTTGGGATCCATTTCATTGAGCTGGTTGACATACGCTTCATAATGATCGCATACCGTTTTGATATCCCCGATTTCCTGAAGCTGCCCGCCTTCGATCCACAATCCGGTCTTACAAAACTTGCGCACCTGGCTCATGGAATGCGAGACAAAGAATATTGTCTTTCCTTCATTGTCTCTTAATTCCATCATACGGTCCATACATTTTTTCGCAAATCCTTTATCGCCAACCGATAAAGCTTCATCGACAATAAAAATATCTGGATCCAGGGCCAGAGAAATCGAAAACCCTAAACGCGATTTCATTCCGCTGGAATATTTTTTGACCGGCTGATAAAGAAAATCATCCAGTTCCGCAAAATCAATGACACTTTGCGTGATTCTCTGGATCTCTTTTTTCTTCAATCCCAACAAAGCCCCCTTGACCTTGATGTTTTCTTCTCCAGTCAGCTGCATGTTCAGCCCCGTATTGATGGCAATCAGTGACTGTTCCCCATGGATCTCCAGGCTTCCCTGATCGATATCACTGATGCCGGCCAGGATCAAAGACAAGGTCGATTTTCCCGATCCATTGGTTCCCAGGATGCCGACGACATCGCCCTTTTCGATCGTAAACGAAAGATCCTTTAAAGCATAAAACCGTTGGCTGGCCTTATGGGGATTGTCTTTATTCTTTAATTGATAGATCTTGGATATATGATCTACTTTTACTGCAGTTTCCATTTTGACACCTCTAGATCAAATCAATAAATTTCTTTTTGAATTTATACATCAATCCACAGCCGATTGCAAATAAAACCAATACAACCAGCCAGAAATATAACGTATACATCGGATGATCCAAAACACTGCGGCCATAAAAGATCGCTTCCCTATATCCCTGAATAATATAATAGACAGGATTGAGTTTCATGATATAGTTCAAAACTTCGTAAAAAGGAACCGAACTGTTAAAGGAGCACTCCCAGATCACCGGTGAAAAATACATAAACATACGAATCAGTGAAGTCACCAGCTTTTTCACATCGCGCCACAGCATCGTCAAAACCGAAAGGATCAAAGATACACTTTCCGCAAACGCAAAAGCACAAAACAAATAATACAGAATCCAAAGCCAGTTCAACCCTGGTGTATACCCGCATAAAAACAAAGTCACAAACGCGATGATCAGCATGCATCCGTGATTGAACAGCTCTTTACAGACAATCGTAGCGGGAAGCACAGAAACGGGAAATTTCATCTTGGTGATCACGTTGGTCTTTGAAAAGATCGCACTGCAGCCTTTCTGGATACAAGGCTGAATGAACCACCATATGGCATACCCTACGACCAGCCACGGCAGATAAGAGACCACGATCCCATTGACTTCAATGGGCTTGCGGCTCCATGCCACCCCGAAAATCAGCCAGTAGGTAAAGACCTGGATCGCAGGAGAGGCAAAATTCCAAAAGATACCAAACTTGGAATCGCGCATATCCGCCAACAATTCATATTTCGCAATGGAATAGATTCGAAACAGATTCGAAAAGTTTTCTTTTAAAACGTATCGTATACTTTTTATCATGCGTTTTCCTCGGTTCTCATTGTATTCTATTCTCTAATTTAAGTAAAGAGCCTGCCTTTCGGCAAGCTCTTTAGGCGCATTCTACTCCTTTCACCCGGATTTTACCAAAGTGTTGTGAATAAAAAATGACTATTCTTCTTTTTCTTCTTCCAAGTCGATCGTTTCTTCGGCTTCTTCCTCGTCCGAGTCTTCATCGATTGCGATCGAATCGGTATCCATCACACTTTCCGAAAAAGTATGGCGGCTTCTTAGATCCCACATATTTCCAGCCATATTGAAGAATCGTCCATCGATAGACAAGTCAGTGTAAAACTGAGCAATATTGTCATCAAACTGACTTTCGTTAAAGCCCATTTCTTTCGAGACAAGTGTCCAAAGTTCAATAAACGGCATTGTCTTCTGATTTTCTTTTAATAGCTGATAAGCAACATCGGTCATCGATTGTTTCATAATACTTAAAAATCTCCTTTAAAACCTTACATAGATTCGACAGCTTCTACCCCAATGCAGTCTAACGCATTGGCCAAAACGATCTGCGTCGCTTTGACTAAGGTCAAACGCTGCGAACTCAATTCGATATCATTTTCATCCAGCACCTTGCAGGCATTATAGAAACTATGGAACCGGCCGGCCAGATTCTGGATATAATGACAGATCTTATGCACTTGCCGTGTTCTTGCGGTTTCCTGGATCACCTTGTTGAATTCCTGAAGTGTTTTCATTAATTCGATCTCTTTTTCATGATTCAGCTTCTCAAAGTGATCGGCCAATGGAATGTCTTTGGCCTGTTTCTGGATCGAACACATACGGGCATGGGCGTATTGTGCATAATAAACCGGATTGTCATTGGATTTTTTCTTGGCCAGTTCAATATCGAAATCCAAATGAGAATCCAATGCCCGCTGCACAAAGAAGTAACGAGCCGCATCCACCCCAACGCTTTGAACCAGTTCCGATATCGTTGTCGCATTGCCTAAACGCTTCGACATCTTCACTTCTTCGCCGTTGGAAACCAGACGAACCATCTGTATGATATCGACAGAAAGCTTGTCGGCATCGTTGCCTAATGCCGTCATGCTTCCTTTAAGACGAGTAATATAGCCATGGTGATCGGCGCCGAAGAAATCGACCAGCTGATCGTAGCCACGCTGGAATTTATCATTATGATACGCAATATCCGGAACCAGATACGTATACGATCCATCCGTTTTTTCCAGCACCCGGTCTTTGTCATCTCCAAAACGCGTTGTTTCAAACCATAAGGCTCCATCTTTGCGATAGGTATATCCTTTATCCGCTAACACCTGCAAAGCCTCTTCGACTTTATGCGCATCGCGGATGGCCTGTTCACTGGACCATACATCAAATTCTACCCGATATTCTTTTAAGTCTTTTTTGATCTTATCCAATTCAAAGGCAATTCCTTCCTTACGGAAAAAATCAAGGTTTTCCGGTGTAGGTTCCAAATATGTTTCTGGATATTCCTTAGCCAGTTCATAACCTTTCTGACGTACATCTTCTCCCAAATAACCGTCCTGACCAATTTCAGTCTCAATACCATGCGCCTGACGGTAACGAGCATTAAGCGACAGTGCCAGATTGGTGATCTGATTTCCGGCATCGTTGACATAGTATTCCCGAGTCACATCGTAGCCGGCTTTTTTCATGATCCGGGCACAGCTGTCTCCCCAGGCGGCCCCACGGGCATGGCCTAAATGCAAGGAACCTGTCGGATTGGCACTGACATACTCCAGATTGACCTTGATCCCATTGGCTTTTTGCGTACCATACGCTTCTTTTTTCTCGAGTATTTCCTGAATGACCTGAGAATAACGGTCTTTCGATAAAGTAAAGTTGATAAATCCCGGTCCGGCAATTTCGATATGGGAAACCGAACAAGATTCCCAATCAAAGTTGTCTATGATCTTCTGTGCAATCAGACGTGGATTTTGTCTTAAGATCTTTGTCAGCTGCATGGCGGCATTGGTTGAAAAATCGCCATGGTCTTTATTCTTTGGGATCTCAATCAGGATCTTATCCAATTCGATGGTTTCATCAAAAGCCTTGGCCACCGCTTTCTGGATTGCCTTTTTCAATTCGATTTCAATGGATTGCATAGTCTGCCCCCTTTATTTTCAACTGGAAATGAAAGATCTGTTTTTCGGAATCCATATCCAGTTCGTACTGCACTTCGATTCTTTCGTTTTCCACCCGATATGCAATTGTCATACAGTCAAGATCGATCCTTCCAAATTCCGTTTCGATCCACCCTTTGGTTTTTTTCTCTTTTCTAAGCACCAGATGCACATGCGCCTGAGAAATGCTGTCAATCAAAAGTGTGTCTTCATAGACCTTCCATACAAAGGTATGATCACGACTTCCAAAAGTATAGATGCGTCCATTGGATGTCATCTGATACTGAGCCTGTCCGGCATAGATGATCTGATGATCTTTTTTGTCCTTGAGCTCCACCTGTAATGACATAGCGCTAGAAATATATCACAAAAACTAAGAAATGGAAATAAAAAAATAAAAACATAAATTTTTCTTCCGGTTTCTTTGTCCTTCGGATTCCTTTTTTATGGACATCTTTATTGAAAAAAGAGTGTCATTGACCACTTTGGGTTCAATAACACTCTTTGTCTTAATCCAATGGTTTCTGATAGAAACGGCCGTAGAAGTTCGCCGTATGATACGTATTGATGATCACAGCCGGATCGGTCTGCTGAACATTATAGATCACATCCTGGACTTCATAGGTGCTCACGACCGCCTTGCAGACATAGATCTTGCTGTGGCTGAAACCGCCATACCCTTCAAAGATGCTCATCCCGTGATGACAGGTTTCCATAAAGGTTTCGATAATGGGTTCGGGATCCTTGGTGATGATTTCCAGGGTGATCTGTTTATAGCGCTGATACAAACTGGAAATGGCTTTTGTGCTTAAAAACTGGAATACGATCGAATATCCGGCATAGACCCAGCCAAAAAGGGCACCAAAGATCACCAGCATAAAACAGTTTACACAGAAGATATAATCCCAGATTCCTTTATGGATCTTATTGGATACATACTGCGCAATAAAGTCGGTTCCTCCTGTCGATCCGCCAGCTCTTAAAGCCATGGCAATGGAGAATCCCCATAACAAGCCTCCAAAGAGTACGTTCAATGTTCGGTCATCGATAAAAGGATCAAATTGGAAGATCTCCAAAAATAAGGAAACCAGTCCAAACTGCAGACAGCTTAAGAAAGTAAAACGTTTGGAAAGCTGTTTATAACACAGAATAGCTGCCGGAAGATTCAATAAAATAATGCCCGCAGAAATAGGAAAATTCAATCCTACCAGTCCCAGGATCTTATTTAATAAGATCGAAACACCGGTAAATCCTCCCGATAACAGATTGCTTGGATCCATGAACACCTGCATGATGTAACATTGTGCCAAGGCACTGATCACGATCATGATGATGGATAGAATCAAATGGATCTTTCTATGTTTTTCTAATTCTCTGATTTGTCGAAACATACGCTTTAAACCATTTACTAGGTTATTCTTTTTTCAGGTGTTTTTCAACCGTTTTTCGCAAAATAGATCCGTTTTTTGGTTCGATCCGGCATCTTCAAAAGCGCCTTTACGATCTGGGAAGAATAAGAAAGAGGTTCCAGCTGATCTTTAGGGGTCAGGATCCATATGGTCTGTCTTTGATCTTGTTCCTGATACGGAAGATACGCTTTGGAAGAACTGGTTTCTTCATAGTAGTAATACTCCAGATCCAGTCCTCTCTGGATCAGTTCTTTTTTCTTTTCCTGTTCCTGAACCGGAGTGGGATCTTCGATCCAGCCAAATAAATGCCGGTCCAGGATCCTTGTTGCCAGATCTTTCAAGATGGGATCTTTCGATTTTAGCGCTTCCTGAAATCCCACCATCATACGATATTCATCCATCAAAATGAATTCTTCGCTGGTCATTCTTTCTTTCAATAAACAAGAAAAGATCTCAATGGGTTCGATTTGATCCACGATCTTACGATAGCGTTTAAAGAAAAGCTGGATCAAGAGTTCATAGCTTTTGGCATCGGGATGAAGATAAACCTGCCAGTACATATGATAACGAGCCATGATATAGTCTTCGATCGAATGCATGCCGCTTTCTTTGATGCATAAACGGTTTTCTTTCACACGAAGTGTTCTTAACACTCTTTCCAGATCAAAGGTTCCATAACTTGTTCCGGTTTCGTAAGCATCCCTTAGAAGAAAGTCCATTCGATCCGCATCCAGCTGGCTGGAAATGATCTGTGATAAAAGCGGATTGGGATGTTTATGCATCAGGATCCATGCCACATTTTCAGGGAGATCTTCAGAGGCTCTGGTCAAAGCCTGATGAACTTCCGTTTTGGGATCCAGAATCAGATGCGTTGTCATTTGTTCATGCGAAACCTGGGTGATCGTTTCAAAAAAATGAGAAAACGGTCCATGTCCCAAATCATGAAGCAAGGCGGCACAAAGCACCTGGATCTTTTCTTCTTCCTTCAATGCTTCTTTCAGGCTTCGAACTTCTGAAATCATACGCCGGGCAATTTCATAAACGCCTAAACTATGGGAAAAGCGCGAATGCTCTGCCGTATGATAGACTTGAAAATCACCGCCCAGCTGATGGATGCGATGCAGGCGCTGAAATTCTCTTGTGTTGATGCAGTCCCAGATCACCTGATCGTCCACATGGATATATCCATGGATAGGATCTCTTAAGACTTTGGTTTCGCTGGTTTTTTTATACATGGCCATTTCTCCGTTAATTTTTGTACAAGACTACGATCCGATTCAAAGAAGTCGTAGTCATAGATATGCTCTGGCGTTGTCCATACAAATTCTGAATGGACGATGCATTGTTTTGGGATTTGAGAAGAATACACATAGAAGCAGCTTAAATGGATCTCTTTTCCATTTTGGAAATCAATACTGTTTGCCAAAAAGTGAAGCTGATCCACATCAATGTTCAATTCTTCCTTCAATTCTCTTATTAAAGCTTCTTTTTGCGTTTCCCCTTTTTCAACTTTTCCACCGGGAAATTCAAATTTTCCAACCGAGTCTCCGGTTTTTCGTTTCGCAATCAGACATTTTTCATTCTGGATCAAGATACCGCAGACCACATCAATCTTCTTCATCGATCTTTTCTTCCTTCAAGATTTCAAATAAAGTCTGCGCATTTTGTTTGGACACTTGTTTTTGAATGTCTGTCACCCGAATCTCCAACAGCCGATATCCAAAACGAATGCGAATAAGATCTCCGATCTTGATTTCCGAAGAAGGTTTGGCCACTCTTTCGTTGACCCAGATCCTTCCCTGCAGCGCCAGTTCCTTAGCGGCTTCCCTTCTCTTTAAGATCCTTGCGGTCTTTAAATATTTATCCAATCTCATAAAAAGTTCTCCTTGATGGTTTCCAATGTCTGAATGAGAAGATCGTTCTTTTTCTTTTTAGGTATTGTGATATAGATCTTCTTCTTTTTCAAGGTCAATCCAATCGTTTTACTTAGATCATTCATCGTTTCAAACAGTTTGATCCCATCACAAGTCGATGAAAATTCTTCATCGAAAATCAGTACAAACTGTTTGTCTTCTTCTTTTAAGGTATCGATTCCTTTCAGATTCACAAAAAGATCCAGCCAGCGCTGTTCGAAGATTTGCTCCACTTCTTTAGGAATCTTTCCAAACAGATCCCGGATGCGCTGATGGTAACTTTCCAGCTCCGGATACGTATGGATCTTTCGTACCTGTTGATAAATGGAAAGCTTATCGCCATCGTTTTCGGTGAATTTTTCCGGTATGTGTCCGCCGCGATGAACAACAGCTCTTTTCTCCTCGGTTTCTTCTACCTTTTCTCCTTTATGGCGGGAAATCGCATTGCCCAAAAGCTCCAGATACATATCCAGACCTACCTGATCGATAAAGCCGGCCTGTTGCGGTCCCAAAAGATCTCCCGCTCCCCGGATGGTCAGATCTCGCATGGCAATTTTATAGCCGCTTCCTAAACGAGTGAATTCCTTGATGGATTTTAAACGCTTCTGTGCCGTTTCGCTTAATTCCTTATTCGGCTGGATCATTAAGTAACAATAGGCAATCTTATCTCTTCGTCCTACACGTCCCCGAATCTGATAAAGCTGTGCCAAACCAAATTTATCCGCATTTTCAATGATGATCGTATTCGCGTTGGCAATATCCAGTCCCGTTTCAATGATGGTCGTGCACACAAGGATCTGATATTTTCCCTGCGCAAAATCCAACATGGTTTCTTCGATTGTTTCTTTATCCATCTTTCCATGCGCCACGGCCACCTTGACATCCGGAAATAAATGAGAAATATGATTGGCGGTCGTATAGATCTGTTCGATTCGGTTGAACAAATAGAACACTTGTCCGCCTCTCGCCAGTTCACGGGCAATGATTTCCTTGATCACGCCTTCTCTTTTTTCCATGATATAGGTCTGGATCGGATGCCGTTTGGCCGGCGGCGTATTGAGCTGTGATATCGTTCTTACTCCAATCAAAGACATCTGCATCGTTCTGGGGATCGGTGTCGCACTTAACGATAAAACATCGATCGAATTCTTCATCTCTTTGATTTTTTCCTTATGTTCCACACCGAATCGCTGTTCTTCATCGATCACCAGCAGGCCCAGATCTTTATATTGAAAGTCTGAATTGAGAAGACGATGCGTACCCACGACAATATCGATCGTTCCTTTTTTTAGATCCTTGATGATCTGATGGATCTCTTTGGAAGATACAAAACGATTTACCAGGGCAATATTGGCCCCCGTGTATTCGAACCGATCTTTGATGGTCTGATAGTGCTGCATCGAAAGAATCGTGGTTGGGCATAGAAAAGCGACTTGTTTACTACTGGAAATCGCCTTAAAAGCACAGCGCATGGCCACTTCTGTCTTTCCAAATCCGACATCTCCGCACAACAGATGATCCATCGGTTTTGGTTTTTCCATCTCTTTTTTGATTTCTTCCACCGCTTTGATCTGGTCTGCGGTCGGTTCATATTCAAAGGCGTCTTCAAATTCTTTTTGAAGGGCATCGTCTTTTGGATAGGCAAAACCGATATTTTCATTACGAAGGGCATACAGTTCAACCAATCGGGCCGCAATCTCTTCCACTTTCTGGTTGACCTTTTCTTTGGTCTTCTGCCAGGTATTGGTTCCTAACTGAGAAAGCTTAACACCCGTTCCTTCTTTAGAAATATATTTTCGCACAAGCTGAAACTGCGACAAAGGAACAAACAATTCATCACCGCCGCGATAGACGACATGCAGATAATCCAAAGTCTTCCCCTGGTTTTCCCGTGTTACGATTCCTAAATACTGTCCAATTCCATACTGTTCATGAACCACATAATCGTTCTTTTCCAGTTCCATGACATTTTCAAGAATCGTTCCTTCTTTAAATGTCTTCTGATATCGTTTAGGATGATGAGCCTGAACAAACAATTCCCGGGAAGTGACAACCGCTACTTTTGAAATGTTGAAACCTTCATAAAACTCCGGTTCAATTCTTTCATAATCGATAGAGATCTCATTTTCTTTCATGCACATCAAAACTTGTTTGAATGGATTTTCCTCCAACGCAAAATAAACTTTTTCAAAAGACGTGAGATTTTGAAGCTGTTGAGCTAAAGGAAGAGTCGCTCTTTCCAATGGATAGATCGAAGAACTGATCTTGTTTCGATCATCATAATATTCATGAAAATTCAAAAGGGAATGTTCACGGCACAAGGTATCCAGATCATGGAAGACCATATATTTAGGCAAGGAGATATGATCCTGTACTCGTTCCTGAATATAAGAAATATTTTCTTCATTCAGCTTTTTATAAAACCGATGGACTTCTTCTACAGAACTGAAAATGATCTGGGCATCGATATAATCCAATAAGGAAAATCCTTTTGTATACGGATAATACAGGTAGAGAATGTTTTCCGGTTCATAGTTTTCCAGACTTCGCATATCTGCCTCAATATGATCCTGAAGCATTTCCTGATCTTCGACAAGGGAAAGACGCCCTATTTCTTTTTGAAGTTTTTCTTCGACCTGCGATTTTATAGATTCAATTTGTTCATCGGTAAATAAAAGATCGGTAGCCGGTCCAAAATCAATTTCTTGAATATTTTGGATCGTACGCTGTGTTTCTTCATCAAAAAATCGAATGGATTCTACAACCTTATCAAAAAATTCAATACGAATCGGATGCTCATGTTCCAGAGAATAAATATCCACGATTCCGCCGCGATACGCAAAGGTGCAGGGGCGATCCACATAGTTCAAATGTGTATATCCCATTCGATTCAATCGTTTCTTCAACTGATCCATGTTCAGTTCCTGATCGACCTGGACATGCAGACAATTTTCTTTAAAAAAGGCAGGATCCGGAAGATATCGTGTCAAGGCGGCCACATTGCATACGATCAGACATGGCTGATCGTTTTTGACCAGCTTGGTCAAAGTATAGATCATTTCATCTTTATCTTCCGGTGAACTGGCAATAGCCTGTACTCTTAGACTTTCTTCCATGACAAAAAGAAGCACATTGTCCACAAGACCGGTCAGCCGTTTATACAGCTGCTGTGCTTCGTATGAATTTTTCTTCACGATGATCTTCGTCTTTTGATCCTGAATAAACGAAGTGGCCAGGACAAGAGCTTCCTCCATCAAAAACAGATTTCCAATAGAATCTTTGGACGATAAGATATCGTGTACGACCTGGTTGTCTTTTAATAGTTCAAAAATGGCTGGATTCAAATTGACCCCTTCCTATTTCTTATTATACTGATTCATCGTATCCATAAAAGAATGTGTGATCGCATAATGTGCCGCTTTGGCACTTTGTATAACGGCCTGATCTAAATCTTCTTTTTCTTCTTCCTTAAATTTTGAAAGGACCCAGTTGATCATGGGAATATTGGCATCCTTTCCAACCCCTACCCGAATCCGGTCAAATTCATTGGTAAAGATACATTCAATGATACTTTTGATTCCGTTATGACCGCCGGCACTTCCCTTTTGACGAAGACGGATCTTTCCTACCGGAAGGTCTACATCATCATAGATGACTAACACTTCCTTTGTGCTGGCTTTATAAAAATCCAGACACTGTCTTAGTGCAAATCCGCTGTTGTTCATAAATGTTGTCGGTTTTAATAAAATCACATCTTCCTGTTTATATTTTGTCTTGGCAAAATATGCAGAAAACTTTTCCTGATCAAAACTCACGTTCAATAATTTGGCAAGTTCATCCATGACCATAAATCCCGCATTATGACGCGTATTTTCATATTTTCTTCCGGGATTTCCTAAACCAATGATAATTTTCATGGCCTCTCCTTTCAAAAAAAACGGGAAAACTCCCGTTTGTTATTCTACTTCTTTTCCTGGTGTATATAGGATCTGAAGACGGCGTGAAGCGCCTTCCCCTGTCGACTGAGTACTGATATCGGCCATGTTCGCCAAGGCGTTATGAATGGCTTTTCTTTCATCCGCCGGCATTGGATCTAACGTCGCATCGATTTTTGTACGTCTTACATCCTTGGCTACACGAACAGCCATCTTGGTAATTTTTTCATAACGGTCTTCTTTATATCCATTGACATCAATCAACAAGCCCACACGTTTTTTGAAGGCCGCACTGACGGCTGCCTTAACCAATCGATTAAAGGCCTGCAGTGATTTTCCTGCCTTTCCAATCAAGATCGCATTGTTTGAAGTATTGACCGTGATTTTATAAAACCCGTTGTCATTGATGATCTCAACGGAACCATCCAATTGCGCATTATCGAAATACTGTTGAATATAAGAGACAATAAAGTCTTCTACATCTTTTTCACAGTATGCTTCGATTTCTACTGATTTTCCAACGCCTAAGAATCCGCTTTTTTCTTCCAGCACATTGTAATGAAGATCTTCGACAGAGACTCCTTTATCGCTGGCAGCTGATTTTAAAGCTTCTTCTAATGTCTTTTCCGTATATCTTTTAAATTCCATGGCTTTTACCTCTATTTGATGATTCCTTTATTTTTCTTTTCCTTTGCCTGTTTTACGATTGACATATGCATAAATACATTCAGTATCATACGTGTCAAAGAAGAAACAAGCCAGTAAAAAGACATGGCAATTGGCCAGCTGATATACAATATCGCAACCAAACCTGTTGAAAAATACATGGTAGTATTCATCGTGTTCATTGTCGAATTTCCAGAATTTAAATAATCCTTTTTCTTGACATGATCGATTTTATCCTGACGTTTTTTCAACCACTGCGGCATCTTCATGCTCACAATGGAACAAATCACCATCAAAATATAAATAATGATATAAGCCCACTGCAGATTCTGGAATCCAAATAACGGCGTCTGGGCTAAATCAATTCCCATGAAAGTACCATAAACCACACTGGAAGCACGAATCATCGCATAATAAACTCCCATCATGATAGGAAGCTGGATAAACGCCACTAAGATCGAACCAAAAGGATGAATATCATACTTTTGATACAACTTTTGTGTTTCCTGCGCCATCATCATACGGGAACGATCGTCCGTTTTTCCCCGGTATTTATCCTGGATCTTCTGCATTTCCGGCTGAACTTCCTGCATGCGCTGCGCCGACATCTGCGATTTTCGGGTAAATATAAACACAACTATCTGAATCAGCAGCGTCGTTAAGATGATTCCCCATCCGGCATCGGTCACAGAAGCAATTTTATTGATGATCTGGGCCAACGGCCATACGATCAAACCATCAAACCATCCATCATTGAAGGCTTCACCAAAAGTCATTGGTTCAATCGTAATTTCTTCATCATCGGCCAGATCTTTATATTTCTTTTTCATTTCTTTATCCTGAATTTCAGAAATATTGACCTGATCTTTACGAACTGTTACTTCTTCTGATGCGATGATCTCATCGAGTTTTGTCTTTCCATCCGTTGCACGGGGACTGGAACATGCCGTACACGTTAATAGAACAAACAGGCAAAGAAACAGTATTTTTGTCTTTCCTTTTATAAAATTTGCCATAGTCTACCTCTTTATTCTCTTCTCTATTCGAGCTATGTTTGTCTTTAATTCGGTTTCATTTTCCAAGTAGTTCTGATTTTTATAACGGGGACGCACGATCAAGATCAAATCAAAATCACATGTAAAATCAAAATGATGATCGATCATGGAGCGAACCTGACGCTTCACTTTATTGCGCTGGACCGCATTCCCTAATTTTTTCCCTACGCTGATTCCTACCCGCGCATGTGCCTCTTTCCGTTTTTCAAAATAACAGACAAAGGAATTGGAAACCACTTGTTTCTTTTGTCCAATAATAGAAGAGAATTCATAGTTCTTACAGACTCTATATTCTTTCTTCATGAAAACCCCCTATCAAGACAAAAAAATCACCATGTTGGTGATTTCTATGCGGATAGTACCTTTCTTCCTTTTGCTCTTCTGCGAGCCAGTACGTTACGTCCACCAACCGTTGCCATACGAGCACGGAAACCATGTGTTTTCTGGTGTTTTCTCTTACTTGGCTGATATGTTCTTTTCATTTTTGACCCACCCCTCAGTCTTTTTAATTTTCCTTTGTTTCAAACAAGATTGCTTGACAATTATATCAAGTGACCCTCGGCAAGTCAACTTATTATTCGCCTAAATTACGTTTTTTTAGCACTTCATAGGCTTTTCTTGCCGGTCTGTATAAGATTTTATTGACCGGAAGATCAAATTCACCAATAAATTCATTGATCATCGGATTAAAATTATCTTTGAATTTTGTCAATCCATCGTCCAAAGAGCCTTCTACGCCTCCCATATTGGCCAATGTGCAGCCTCTGGAAAAAGCCCATTTAAAGTTTTCAACATATTGTTTATACTGCGGCATAAACTTTTTGAAACGATCATCCATCCCCGCATATAACATTTCACAAGTGTTTCCAAACTGAATGCTTAAAATACCCGCAATCGCAATGTCTTCTTTTTTATGATCCATCGCTTCCATCATTTCATCGAATTCTTTGATATCTTTTTGTGTTGAATTTATCTGATCTTGAAGCTTTCTCAATTTTTTCTTTGCGTTTTCCGGAGTATTGGCGATTTCCTTTTCCAATTCTTCTTTTTTCTTGCGGGCATTCTGTAAAAGATCATGCAGATTGCACATTGCCAAGAAAATCACTCCTCCATCTGGATAACAGTCTAATAGATGTTCAAAATAGGTTTCGTTTCTTAAGGCAACATTTTTTCTTTCTTCTGTCAATTCCACCAATCGGCTAAACTCTTTCACCAGTTCCTTTTGACCGGTTATGATTCTAACATTTCTTCGATCGGCATCCTTGATCAGACGTTTGGTGTGTTTAGGAAGATGGTCTTCCCACTCTTCTTCATCATAAACAACCGATTGAAACCTTGGCTGAACAGTATCCATAATATTCATCGTATATCCATGATGAATAGCTCCTATCCTTTTAAATATATCAAGATATTCATTTGTATCTTCATATCGATTCTTGTTGTATTCATAAGATTTATAATCATTGATATGAATCGAAGGATCAAATTTAATAAAGATACATTTTCTTTTTTTCGCAATTCGTTTCAGTTCCGAAAAATAGTATTTAACCAAATTGAAATTCTTGTAATCTAAGATTGGTCCTCTTGGAAGATAGAACATCGTTAATCCTAAAGGAAGATTTTTGATCAAAACCAGTCCGACAGCAACCAATTCATTTTTTTCATTATATACACCAGTGTGAAGATGATCCCAATTGCTTTTTACATCGGCCCATTGATAACTTTGAAGCAAGTTACAATAAGGATGATGTTCTACAAACTGATTAAACTCTTCTTTATCTATATTGATTTTAAACTGATATACACTCATTTTAATGCCCCCAATTTTTATTCATCATTTATTCTAATCAATCAAGGATAAAATCTCAATTTTTTTCAAAAATAAATAAGTTTTCCCCAATTTTTGTCAATTTTTCCTTTTTTGGATCCTCTCTTTTTTATATTTTTTTAAAACAATGGGGAAAACTCTAATATTCCCTTTATTTATCGTATTTCTTTTCTTTTTAAACGAGAGGAAAAAGCAGAGTTTTCCACAATGTTTTTCCCCATTTTCAACAGTTTTCCACAATGTTTAAAACTTTGGTTTTTTCTTTTCGGGAAAACCTGGGGGATTTCTACCATATTTTTTGTATATGAAAAAGCGGTCCATCGTAAAGATAAACCACTTTGTATAATAATGGATATGAAATTGTAAAATTAG
>NZ_CALVGO010000018.1 GCF_944327125.1 uncultured Faecalicoccus sp. | reverse complement strand
AATAACAGACGCATGGCCGTAATTTTTTACCTGTTATTTCTTAGACGTTGAAGAGCTTTGACTTTCGTTTTTATAATTCAGTATAAATGATTGATTAGTATCTTTAAAACCAGGGAATTCATTATCGTTTAACTTGTAGTTAAAGCTGCATTTTACTAGGTGATGATTTCCCATTTTTTTAATCTTTACGACCATTGTAGGATTGGTGATAGATTTCTCTATAGAAATTATTAAACAAAAGTTTAATAATTCAGAAAAGAACTTGATCTTGGAAAGAAAGAGTTCCTTCGATTATTGTCCCTCTTATCTTCATTTACAGCTGTTGAGTATCTTATTTCAAAATGAACATAATCGTTATTATTTTGATTGTGAGTAGATTTATATTTTTACTATTTAAACGAGATAAATTATATTGGAATTAGTTTAGTGCTTAAAATTCTAGTGAAGATTTAAAAAAACTTTTATTGTCCTTTAATTCTGTTTAACATATATGAACTTTTTCGCCTATTGTTTTTATCAATTATGTATGACCAGAAAAGTTTTGATCGAAAATAAGTAAAAACTTCTAGATTTATAGAGCTTTCAATACATTGTCGATAAAAGAGGTTATAAAGATTTATAGTATTAAATTCTAAAACGGATACAAGAGTTAACAATCGTTGTGTATGGTATTTATAATGTATTTTTTAACCAACACATAAGGATAAATATTGTTAATAAACTATTTAAAAAAATATCGTTTCAGTATATAATGAAAATAGGAAGTGATAAGGTCTTTTACGATGGGGTCAAGACCTTAAGAAAGTAAACTTCAGCATGCATTCAAAATCCTATTTTCAGAAAGTTATTATTTTTAAAGGATTGAAACCATATATAATTTTTTGCATTATGAAGGGTATCAAAGATATATAAGATCGTTTTCAACCACACAATAAAAATCAATGTAAAAAATACAGTTTTAAGAATACATCTTAGTAATTATTTTTACCTGATAGTCCACAGGTATTGAAGCGTAATTAAATTCGTTTTTATAATGAGTTATAAAATTTTTTATAATAAAAAAGTAGTATTCATATGGAAAAAGAATAGTTATGCAGATATAACAATTAAAGAAGAAAGGAGGGTTGATTTATAAAACTATTAAAAAGATGTATTTATGCGATGTGTGGTCTTTTCTTGATGCTTGGAACTTTATCTCCTGTTTCTGCACAAGAAAATATCGTTGTGCCGACTGATGCTGGTTCGTTTACTTGTGGATTGAGTTATCTTGTTTCCGGAACAGGGTGGAAATATGGTTTTAATGCAACCATGATTGAAAATGGAACTAGCGGAGCTTCTAAGCAAATATATGGAACCTACACTCTTACAAATATGAATAATGGATATCAATATTCATACAGTTTTGACTCTGGCATAAAAAATGGAGCTATTAATTATACGAATACAAATAATAAAGGTTATACTTTCACTCGTGTATTTGCCAATTATTGGGCTTCAGGATTTGCTACAACAAGAGTGATTTAACTTTATAATGATCTACTTGTGATGATATTAAACAAAATTGTCTATATCTGCTATTAAATCGAAACTGCTTTTGCAGTTTCGATTATCATATTAAAGCCAGAGAGGTATTTATTATGAAAAAGTTAGTTTTAGGGATTCTTGTTCTAAGTGTTATCCTAAGTGCTTGTTCAAAGGATACTCAAAAAAAAGAAGATCAAAATTCTACTGAGGATAAAATTATTGAGATCAGCAATGCTCAAAATTCCTATGGAATTTATTATAAAACGAATTTGGATTCGGGGTTAACGCGCATAGATTATTTTGATTTTGAATCACAGTCTTCCCAACCGTTATGTACAAAATCGAATTGCTTACACAAAGATGAAAGTTGCCCTGCCATTGAATTAACTACCTATAAAGATGGTACGCTGATATCCATGGGGTCAAATGATAAAAATATTTATTATATTTTTACTGCCGACATAATAAAAGAGAATAAAGATACAGGAATGAAGGACTATGCACCATCGTTATTTTTAGCTAAGTCGGATCTAGATGGAAGCAATCTATCGATTGTTTATCAAGCGCCAGAAGACCGAGTATATCAGGGCTATGCCTATATTTATGAAGATCATCTTTTTTATCCTTTTTCAGGAATGAAGTATTTAGATGATCAAAAAAAGATCTCTATCAATAGTTCCGCAATACAACTTGCTTGTGTGGACTTAGTGTCGAAAGAAGAAGATGTTTTTTCAAACAAAGATAAACAAGATTTAGCTTATACAAGTGTTTATGGATTTATAGACAATAAGGTTTATTATTCTGAACTTAAACAAGAAGAAAAAATAGGCGTAAATCCAGTGGCGGTTAAAACATATGATTTTAAAACAAAAGAAACGGGAACACCATACGAGGAATGTTTAATAACCAATTCAAGAATTATAAATAATAAAATATACGGGTATGACGGAATTAGAAATCAATATATATCTTTTGATTTAAAAACCGGAAAACAAGTAGGTTTAAAAGAAGGACCTGTACTTAAAGGCAATACCAATATATTTTCTGTTGACGGAATCATCAATATATCTACATCGGCCGACATAACCTCTCCGGCAGAGTTATATACTTACGATGCGATTGAAGGAAAAGAGTTGGATTCTTCTTTTTACAGTTCACGTAGAGTTGATCAGGGATATTTGATTTTTGGTAAAGATGGTTATGAGATAACTGAAATCTCGTGAGGTTATGTATATGAGAAGAATAGTGCATTTATTAGGGACTTTTAGTATTTTTTTATCTTTGTCTGGTTGTTCAAATTCTTCCGACGTGGTTCTAGATATGTATATTAACGGTATTGATTTTCAAAACTGGGTTTCCTATGAAGATATATCAGAAAATGGGTTGATTGAAAATAAATATGTAGATGAATGCAACCGGCTGTTAGAAGAAAAAGGGTTTGATTTTCAGGTTGCCTTTCATTACAAGGAAAATAGGGCAATAGATTCGCGAAAATCAGATTATTATCAGAATTTACTCTTAAACGAGTATGCAGATACATATTCTGATACAGAAGCGGATATAGTTCCAATATATAGAACGGACGAAGATCGATGTTTGAATTTGGACTCTTATTTAGAAGATCATGATGAGTTTTATAATTCTCTTCCTGCCATCGCATGGATGACCTGTATGCAAAACGGTTCAGTTTTTGCGGTTCCTCATAGCCATAATTATATTGAACAAAGCGCATATTTAGTTAGTGATGAACTGAATCTTGAAACGGGGAAAGATTACAAAGAAGTTTTTTCGGCGATACAAAGTTTTGGTCAATCTACCCAATCTATGTATTTGCCTATCCAGTCATCAAGTTTAATGTTTTCCAATTTTGATAGTGATCAATATTTATTAAATGCAAACTTTCCGTGTTTGTCTGTTGTCTATGATAACAAGTGGAGAATAAGTCCTTACTACGAGAATGAAGAAGTATTGGAATTTTATGAATCAGCACAAGCTTTGATCAAGGATGGCTATACAGAAGTTGGCTTGACAGATGAGGAAGCATTGGAAAAACAGGCAAACGGTATGCTTGTACAACCAACAACTTTTTATCCGGGATTTGAGGATGATTCAGTACAAGAAGGATACCATTTAGTTCCTTTTCAAAATGTTAAATTATCTACTGGTGTGTCATATGCGATTTTAAAAAACAGTTCACACCCAGACGAGGCGTTTACATTTTTAGAGTTGTTGAATACGGATACTGATTTCATTGATTTATTTTTATATGGTTTAGAAGGTGTTGATTATAAAATCAAGGATGGAGTAGTTGAAGGCGTAAGTGCAGAATGGATCGCTCCTGGAAAAAATGGAACTTCAACATTTGTCAATCCTAGAAAGGCCACAGAGTTTTCTGGCCTTAAAGAAGCTTTTGAGAAACAAGATGAACAATATAAAACAGTAAAAATTGATCCTATACAATTTGCCATTCATGCATTGGATATTCGAGAATTCAGCAGCCATTTGGACTTGGTCAATTTTATGTTGTTTCAATATCCAACCCATGATGGAAAAGATCCTATGGAAGAATTAAAAGAATCTTTTGATCAAATAGAAGCGGAACAGAAATTAGACAAACTTGAAAGTAAACTGAACGAGTTAGCACAAGAATACGAAAAGCTCCTTACTGAATTTTATCAGTCCAAATGATAGAAGGAGGTGGCAAGTGTGGAACTTAAAATTGATAATTTGTGTAAAAAATATTCTAAAAATGTTATAGGCCTAAAAGATTTTTCGTATACCTTCAAGCCAGGAATTTATGGATTGTTAGGAGCCAATGGTGCAGGAAAAAGTACATTGATGAATTGCTTATGTCATCAAATTCATCCTACTAGGGGAAAAGTGTCGTTTAATGGGAAAGACATATATACTTCCCCTTCATTGTATCTGAGGCATATAGGATATATGCCTCAGCAGTTTTGTCTTTATGATGAATTCACTCTTTTTCAAAATTTAGATTATATGGCGCAATGCAAATCGGTAGTGAAAAGAAAAAGGAAAGATAAAATAATCACGCTTTCCAAACAAGTGGGGTTGGATAAACATTTATCTCAAAAACTTTCGACTTTTTCAGGAGGAATGAAGCAAAGAGCGATGTTCATCCAGAGCATAATTAATGATCCTGATATTCTTTTTCTAGATGAACCAACGGCTGGAATGGATCCAGAAAAGAGAATCGAACTAAGAAATCTGATATCTGATTTTTCTAAGGATAAAATAGTTTTACTGGCAACACATATAGTTAGCGATATAGATTTGATTGCCGATACTGTGTTGCTGATGAAAGATGGAAATTTAATCAAATCAGATACTCCAATGAATCTTGAAAAATCTATTGAAGGCAATGTTATAGAAATCAGTTTAACACAACGGCAAATTCAGGAAATTCCTAAGGAATGGACGGTTTCGCAGTTACGCAGAAATCAAGATAAATATATTGTCCGCTGCGTTACAAGAAAGAAACAAGAATCATTTTTAGTGACTCCAAATCTGGAAGATGTGTATCTTTTCTACTGTAAGGAGAACTTATGATCTATGAACTTAAAAAGCTGATTTCTAATCGTTCGTTTGTCTTCATAATTTTATATCTTTTCATTTGTGGGGTATTGTTATGTATTACAACTTTACCCAGTTTTACTGAAAAAGAAGCATATCTAGAAAGTTTTTATAACATTGGATCTGAGCAAGTTGTTAGTTCAAGAGCGCAGCAAGAGAAAGAAATTGCTTTAGAATATGATGATTTTTTAGAGAATGCAAAACAGGAAAAAGACTTTTTATTTGTAAGAGATTCTTTTTCAGTTCAACAGGAAAAATTAACAAGAGAAGCTTATAACGATTTGAATAGTGTTAAAATCGAAGCGCAGCCTTCCTGGGGCTTAGACAATTATTTGAATTCGATGTGGATGCCTTTTTTTGTTATGGGATGGATCCTTCTTATGTGTACGATTCTGATACATCAGGATCGTATAAAAATTCGCTTTTTACAGAGCACAAGTGTAGCTTCATTCAAATTGCCAATGCAAAAAAACGGTGTAATTTTATTTTCTGTATTTGTATTTTATGGGATTTTATTTTGGCTGGGTGTTTTGATTCATAACCTTTGGATACCATTTGATTGGCAAGCCTCTGTTCAATCCTTTTCCTTTTTAAGAGCTTGTCCTTTTTCAATAGGAATAGGGACTTATCTTTTATGGCATTTCTTCATTTCTCTTTTCATTTATATGGGAATAGCTTGTTGGTATATAAGAATCTATTCCTGGTTTGAAAGTTCTATCTTTTGCATCAGTATTTTAGTTTCGATGTTGATCCTAGAACTTATACTGAGAATGATTATTTTTCCACAATCTGCCTTCTCTTTGTTATATTGGATCAATATATGGGGACTCTTAAATGTTGAGGGTTATCTGGCAAATGTCACGTTTATCAATATATTTGGAAATTGTGTCTCGTATTGGATGATATTGGTGTTCTTTTTGGTTTTCAGTTTTGTTGTTCTTGCCTTTCCGTTGCGGTATCCATTGTTAGGTTACAGACACAAAAGAAAAACAAAAAAAGTTCATGTACGTTCTCATAAACAGCTATTTTATGAACTAAGAAAAATATGGTTGCTTGACGGCTGGATATATTGTTTGCCTGCAACAATTATTCTTTTAATATTAAGTTTTAATTTTATCTTGCCGACTACAGACTACAGAGATCAGATGATAAATAGTTTTATTGATGACATTGGAAATTATGTTAGTGAAGAATCCGATGCACGCATTAAGGATTGGGAAGAACAATATATTGTTTGGGAACAAGAATATAAAACTGAAACCAGTATTTATAGAAAACAAGAAATAGAAACTTCATTAAGCACAAGAGAGTATTTTGATGACTATTTATCCATTTATAATAGTCGAAAAGAGTCAGATCCCGAATTAATCATTCCAAAAGAAAATCAATATCGTCTGTTATACATACAATCGTTTAGCTCGACTTTATTTGTATTATTGCAATTGTTTATTACCGTATATTTAAGTTCAGGCGCATTCTTCTTTGATAGACAAAGAAAAATCGCAGTTTTGCATAATCTGATTCCTGACAAAAAGAAGTTTAAAGGAAATAAGAATAAAGCAACATTTATTTCATTGGCACTATCCATGCTTTTTCTATGGATAACGTGGTGGACTATGATTCATTACATTGTAGGATCCATTGATGTTTCAATACCTTTATGTGCTTTAGAAGCATTTAAAAATAATTTATGTTTCCCTGTGTGGTGTTGGCAGTTCTTCAATATGGTTGTTTCTATTATTTTTTGGTGTATATTGTGTTCCATATTACAAAAAATATATAAAAAATACCCAAAAAGATTATGGGCTTTTTCACTTACATTAATGATTGTATCCACTGCATACATTATTGTTAATACTTATTTTGTGGATATATGGCAATCTTTCTCAATGTATAGCTGTTTGATCTTCTTTGGCGAAATGCTAATTATTATTTTAGGTTTAATATGTAACAAAGTTTTAAATTAGATAGTTTTAACGCTTGTTAAAAAAGCCCTTATTGCTTATTTCATTATCATAATATTTTTCAGTGATTTGAGATAGTTCACCTCTGGATTGATATCTTCCAGAGGTTTTAAATCAGGCAAAAATAAAAAACGAACAGAAGTTTTTCTGTCCGTTTTTAACATATTGGTGCGGGCGAAGGGACTCGAACCCCCACGCCGAAGGCGCCAGATCCTAAGTCTGGTGCGTCTGCCAATTTCGCCACGCCCGCAGAACTGCTTTAATATAATAACGTAATCGGCAAAGAAAATCAATGTAAAATTGTCGGTTTATGAGTGGCTTCGATCTGTTCCTGTAAATAGGCTTCCAAATCCTGGATGATTTCATCGGTCAATTCAACATCCCCCAGTTTGATAGGGCCATCCTGTTTTTTGTCGACGATGAAATGGATTTCCGGAAGAGCCATGATCGAGTGGTCTTTATAACGGCTTTCCTGTTTCTTTAATTGTTCTAAGATGGGTTCGGCAATCTTTTTGATTAAGTCTTCATTCTTCATAATCCAATTATAAACCTTGTGAATTTCTTTTGACAAGCTAAGTGATACTTCCTTTATTTTATCAACTGTATTTGATATTATATAATCACTGGAGGAACATGATGGATAACAGTAAACAAACAAAAGCTAAACGAGATGAGATCGACGATTTCGCTAAAGCTTTATTAGATAAAAAAACCGATATGGCAATTTATAACTCTGAATCTCATGGAGAGACTGAGGAAACCGATCCTGCGCAAGACCGTAAGGCCGCCGAAGAGACTTTATCTTCGGCCCTGGATATGCTTCGTATGGAACGCGGTCAGTCAACCATTGAAGAAGAAGAAAAACAGTATTATTACTCTCGTTTGACAGAAGATGATGATTTTGATGATGAAGACTTTACTACATCTTCCATTGAAGAATTGAAAACACAATCTTTTGATGTGAATCAAGTCACGCAAGCCCTGCATGAATACGATCAGGACCGTGAAGTAAAGACTAAACTCAAAGTCGATATGAATAAATCAAACGCAACGGGTGTCGCACATGATTCAAAACAGGAACAAAAAGCGGCAAAAAAGAAAAAATCAAAGCTCAAATGGGTTTTGATAGCTGTTTTTGTCTTATTGTTTGCCGGATGTTTGGGAGGTTATGCCTATAAAGTGTACGTATGGAACCCGGCGCATATCATTACTGATGAAATGCAGCAGGCTTATGACAAACTGGTTTCCTATGCCGATGAGTATGGAAGCGATCTTGACAGCAATGCGACTTTGATGTCGGATTCTGAACGCTTTGAACTGTTGGATATGGATAAAGATTATGAAACTTTAAACGACATCCAGAAAGAAGATATCAATGCATATTTCAAGGAACAGACTAATAAAACGTACAAGCAGTTGGTCAAAGAATTAAGAGAACTTCGTGATTTGATCAATGATGAAGCCAACGCCAGCTACAAAACGATCTCGGATCTTTTAGTGGGATGGAGTTCTTTAACGGCAGAACAACAATATCAGGTGCTGGATCTTTATGAAGATTATCAAAATCTTCCGGAAAAGCTCAAAGAAAGAATCAACGAACTTTCTCAAGCCAATGCCGGGTACGATTTCACAAAACTCAATGAAAATATCCGTAAGGCCAAAGAAGCCCAGACTCAAAAAGAAGATACAGAGACTTCACAGGAACTGGCTTCTTTACAGGAACAGCTTCAGTCTGTACAGACCCAGCTGACAACGTATCAGAATTATGGAGAGGCTTTACAGATGCAGCTGCAGGAAGCCAATGCGGCTGGAGATAGCGCAACAGCGAATGAATTATCCACGGCGATTGCTTCTAACGATGAGGCCATTGGACGTCTGCAGGAACAGCTGACAACGATTCAAAGCCAGATTGAAGCCCTTCAATAACAGAAAAAACTCAACTATGTACTGTACTTTTTCTGAAAGTATGGTATGATAGTTGAGCAGTTGCCGACATAGCACAGTTGGTAGTGCAACGCACTCGTAACGCGTAGGTCGCAAGTTCAAGTCTTGCTGTCGGCACCATTAAAAATCACATCTCCTAAAATCAGGAGATGTTTTTTTATGCTATAATGCCCCTATGAAAAACAGAAAGCCTATTTTCATTCTTTTATTGCTTGCGTGTGGTATTGTATTGAGTATGAGTGTCTTCACCGTTTTTACAGATTCTGAAAAAGAGAAGCTTCAGACAACGAAACAGTATGTATTCTTGGGCGATTCTTTAACGGATTACTTTGATCTGGAAGATTCTTTTCCAGATCTTCCGGTGATAAACAGCGGGATTGCCGGAAATACCACGGAAGACATTTTGAGCGATATGGAACATCGAGTTTACGCCTATGATCCTTCCAAGGTTTTTCTATTGATTGGGATCAACGACTTATTGCTGGGGGAAGATGCGGACACGATTATTGAAAATATTCAACAAATTCTTCAAAAAATCCAGGCAAACTGTCCTCAGACCCAGCTGTATTTAGAAAGCTTGTATCCGGTGGATCCCTATCGTGTAGGGAGAAAGGATAATGAAGAAATCAAAGAAATCAATCAGCGATTGAAAACTTATGCCCAAACAAACAATATCGAATTCATCGATGTGTATGGTTCTCTGGTTGATGAACAAGACCGGCTTTCCAAAGAATATACAGATGACGGGCTTCATCTTAACCAGCGAGGCTATCAAATCGTCAGCGAAATACTCACTCCTTTTTTAAAAGATTGATTAGAAAGGTTCAGGAAGAAAAGTATGAAAAATTACTTTGATACAGTCAAATACGATCTATCCACTTTCCATTCATCGGACTGGATGATTTTATGTGCGATCCTTGCGATGTTTTTTACTCAGTATGGCCTGGCTGCTGTCCTGGTTATTATTCTTGTTCATGAACTGAAAAATAAAAAATTGATTTCCGATATCAAAGAACAGCCGGGCTGGAAATGGATCTACGGTTTTATCGGTCTGCAGCTGATCGTAACTTTGTTTTATGGAAACTGGATCGGTCTTCTGAATGCTTTTGGGATGTTGATCATCATGGCTTTTATTGCGGTCTATCGTCAATGTATCCATCCTAAGCTTTTTTACTACTGCATCGATCTGATGTTGCTCCTTTCTGTTTTGATGGGGATCCTGGGGCTGGTACAATTTGCTATCCTTTCTCATGAAGGCGGTTATTCTTTCTGGGAATTCCATATTCAAAACTCTCCCAAAAGAAGAATTACGGCCCTTTTTGATAATGCGAATCTTTATGGGACAATGCTGGAATTCTGGATATTTTTGTGTGTCTATCGCTTTATTCAGAACAAAAAAAGAATTTGCCAGATTGCCTATGTGTGCATTGGCCTCTTTAATCTGGGACTGATGTTATTGACGGGGTGCCGAACCGCACTTATCCCTTTTGTTTTGATCGTTCCTCTCTTTTTCTATTTTTCTAAAGAGAAGAAATGGCTGATTCTTTCTTTGGCGACATTGGCTGTTCTTATTGGTTTTGTATTTATGAAACCGACTTTGATTCCTCGTATAACGGATATGAGCACTCTGGAATCCCGTTTTAAAATCTGGAGCTGTGCGATTCATGGCTTCCTTCAGTATCCGCTTTTTGGAATGGGGCCGCAGTCGTATCATTTATATTATCAGATGTTTGATGGTCATAAGGCCCCTCATGCGCATAACATCTATATTGATTCTTTCGCTTCGTATGGGGTGGTTGGTACTTTGATATTGGGAATTTACTTTTTCAAATATCTGGTTAAGGAAATCTTAGGAATTCGAAAAGAAAACCGCGTTCTCTTTGGTTTGGTGATCGGCTTTCTTTTGATTTTTTTGATTCATGGCTTGCTGGATGTGACAATGAATCATCCTTGTACGGCATTGCTGTTTTTGATGGTCATCAACAGCGGATGCATGACAAAAAAATCGTTGGAAATCTAAAGAAAATATGATAAGGTAAAAACAGAAGAAAACAGACAGTAGAAGGAGATATAACATGCATGTTTCTCAATTCTTGGTCTGCTTTTTTTTGCCTTTTTCTGTTGCTTATACATCGATCGATGTCAATCTTGAAACTCTGCTGACAACGCTTGAAAACCAGGTGGATCATTGTCGTGAAGAAGAGGCGGTATCGCTATCAAAAGAGTTGAGCAAGGTCTATCAAACAATCAATGACAAGAGAACGGAAAAAGAGAAAAACTATAAGAAATACATTTCCTTAGTCAAAAATGAACAAGCTCTATATGATGAATATACAAATCTTTATTCTCGAACAAAAAAACGAGTGGCGATGTATATGCTTCAGGAACAAAGCTTGTATCCATATGAATTCAATCGAACGCTTAAAGATGAAAGTGATATTTTATTGCGTGCTGGAAAGCGTAAAGATTCGTGTAAAGAAAAACTGAATCGATTATTGAATAAAAAAGAAGAAATTCAAGTGGATTTACAAAAACTGGAGGCGTATGATAAGCGTGTTCAGGAAGCCCAAAATACGCTGTTTGTGCAATTTGGAAATCAAAAACACCCTGCTTCTTCTAAAGCTAAACCCGATCCTCATGCAATCATACAGGGCACAGAAGATCTTCCTGTATATGGCGCAATCGAAGGATCTGATTTTGAAAACCACTTCTCCTGTCTTCAGGAAAACGCTTCGATCTCATCGACCAGTCTGTTTTGGGATACGATCATTGACGAAGGAAATATATCGGCAGGGACCTGGAGTTATCCGCAGGGAGGACTCCATCTAGGTATCGATCTGGCGGCGCCTATGTATTCTAAAATCAAAGCACCAGCCAATGGTATTGTTTTATACGCAGATACGCCGACTCAAAGTGATGGCGGGTATTTAGGCAATATGGAGGGCTGGCCGTATGGCGGTGGAAATACTCTGTGTGTCATCGTTTCCGTCAATGAAGAGCTTTATGCGGTTACCTTTGCCCATATGTCCGATACGATCTATGTAACCGCGGGACAGCAGTTTTCTCAGGGAGATCTACTAGCTTTATCGGGAAACAGCGGCAATACGACAGGCCCTCATACACATATTGAAATTTTTAAGCTTCATCTCTCGCTTAAGGAAACCATTCGCTATTTTATGAACGGAGCGGATTTTGCCTTTGGCTGCGGATGGGACAAACCAGCCACCGTCAGTGTGTATGCCACACGATTACGACCGGAAGAAATATTATTTATTTGAGGTAGATATGGATCAATTGTTTTTAGAACGGATGAAAAAAGACTTAAAAGACGATTATGAAGCTTTTATCCAAACGTTGGAACAAGAGCGTTTTCAGGGCATTCGATACAATCCTAAAAAAGTAAGCGCAAAACAAATAGAAGAGCATGTTCCTGTAAAAGAACACAGTCCTTTTTGTGAAGAAGGCTATTATGTCGATGAACCTTTAGGAAACCATCCTTATCATCTGGCCGGGGCTTTTTATATTCAGGAACCCAGTGCTTCCAGTGCGGTGACGATATTGGATGTACAGCCTGATGATATCGTTCTTGATCTTTGTGCGGCCCCTGGAGGAAAATCAACGCAAATTGCTTCAAAATTAGAACATGGATTTCTTGTGACCAATGAATATGACTTTAAAAGAGCGAAAGTTCTGATGTCCAATCTTGAGAGAATGGGAATAAGGGATTATTGTCTGACCAATTCAGATACCCGTATTCTCTGTGAAGAGCTTCATGACTGTTTTGATAAAGTCCTGGTGGATGCACCTTGTTCTGGAGAAGGCATGATGAAAAAACATGACGCTGCCTGTGAGAACTGGTCAATGGATAACATTCGGCTCTGTGCCAAAAGACAACAAGAGATTCTAGAAAATGCCTATAAAGCTCTAAAAAAAGAGGGCATCATGGTTTATTCGACTTGTACATACGCCAAAGAAGAAAACGAAGAAGTGATTGCTTCGTTTTTGAAAGAGCATCCGGATATGATCCAGCTGGATCCCGAAGTTTCTTTTGGGCGAAAAGGCTTTCCTTGTCCGGGAATGGATGCTTCCAAAGTGGTAAGGATCTTTCCTATGGATAAAGGAGAAGGTCATTTTATCTGTAAGATGAAAAAGACCGAAGGTTCAGTACGGCCTTTACCGCTTGTAAAAAACAGACAGTGTAAACAGAGTACAAAAGAGTGGTTAAGTCCTTTTCTGGTCAAAAGCCCGGAATATGCACAAATTATTAAGGACCGTTTATATATCATGGATCATCCCTTTTTAGATTTAAAAAAGACTCGGTGCCTTCGCCAGGGGGTCTATGCCGGAGATATATTGAAAAATCGCTTTGAACCATCGCACGCTCTCTATCTTGCGTTTTTGAAGTCCAATTATACGCACACCGTTGAATTGACACGGGAGGAAATGAATGCCGTGATGCATGGAGAGCAGATCCATAAAAAAGCTGACAAAGGATATATTTCCTTATGTTACGATGGGCTTAGTTTTGGGTATGGGAAAAGCGATGGGAACCGCATCACCAATAAGATTCCCAAAGGATTGCGCCTGCTTCCCAACAGCCAAGTCAAAGGAGAACTCAAATGAAAGATGAAGCAATGAAGTATATAAAAGTAATCATAGGCAGTTTTTTGTTTTCGTTAGGAATATATTTGTTCATCACCCCCAGCGGTTTAAACTCCGGAGGAGTTGTGGGGATTGCCCAGATCTTGAATCTGGTGCTGAAACCTTTGAATCCCAATCCCGATACTTTTGATTTGACGGGTGTGATGAACCTTTTACTGAACATCCCATTGTATGTTCTTGCCTTGAAATCCATATCCAAGTCTTTTTGTATTCGAACTTTGATCAGTATCGTGATCCAGATGGTGACCTTATCCTTGTTGCCGCTTCGAACGATCCCGCTTATGCCGGATATGCTCAGTAACTGTATTCTTGGTGCCTTGATGAGCGGCGTAGGGGTAGGCCTTTGTCTTCAAAGCAGCAGCTGCGCTGGCGGAATTGATATTCTGGGTGTGTATTTCTCCAAGACGAAACCCAATTTTTCGGTTGGAAGACTTTCAATCATTTTGAACTTTTTGGTTTTTGGCGTCTTTGGCTATCTGGTGAGCCTTCAAAGTGCCTTGTATTCCATTATTTTCGTGGCCATTATGTATTTTGTTGCGGATAAGGTGCATTATCAAAACATCAACATGTCGGCGATGATCTTCACAAAAAACCAGAATCTTAAAACTATTATTATGAAAAATACCGGACGAGGGGTAACTTGCTGGCAAGGACAGGGCGTTTATACAGGCGAAAATGAAGATATTCTTGTCGTTGCCTTAAACAAATACGAGATCCGGCGACTGGAAAGAACGATCAAAGATGCAGATCCCCAAGCTTTTATGATTTTAAGCGAGGGGCAAAAAATCACAGGAGGTTTTGAAAAACGACTGTAACCGAAATGGAGCTTTGTATCTGCATTGAAAAAATGATACTATGGATATAGAAATGAGGGGTGAACATGAAAAAAATTCTCAGTTTATTATTCGGACTTTGTTTGATGGCGGGGTGTTCTTCATCCAAGTTGGAATCGATTTCCTTGTCCTGTGATGATACACAGATCAAAAAAGGGGAAACGATCACGATCGAAGTGACTACGGATCCGGAAGATTTTACTTTAAGCGAGGAAAGTTTTCATGTCACCAACAAAGGCAAAGTAAAAGTAGATGGTGACGAGGTAACCTTTACCGCTAAAAAAAGGGGAGAATATCAAATCACTGCCAGCCAGGATGGTGTCTCCAGTAATACATTGATCATCACAGTCGAAAAATCGGATGAAAAAGAAGAGGATCCAACTGTTGAAGAAGAGGAAAAAGACGAACCTGTTGTTGATGCAAAGGATCATGAAGATTTAGAAGATGATACTTCGAGTCAACAACCGGATGCGGATGAACCTAAAAAAGAAGATTCATCCCAGGATGGAACGGTGATCTCCTGGTCACAAAGCGATCCTTTAACAGTGGAAGAGACAATTGAACATGGAGATTTGTTAGAGAAGAGCGGACAATCGATCTGGCTGAGCGGAGACTTGCCGCAAACCATCAAAGAGGATCAGGGAGAAATGATTTTATACGATGATACGCATTCGTTATACATCTCGATCTATGATCCGAACCATTTGATCGATTTTGGCGGAGGAAAAGCCATGATCGTAGGACCTTTGACAAAAACCGAGAGCGGATATCAAATCGAAGTGGAAAAAGCGTATATGTTATAATGGCTGATCTATATCGATCAGCTTTTTTATAGGAGGTTGTATGAGAGAAATCAAATGTCCAAACTGTCATACTGTATTTTCTTTGGATGAAAGTGACTACTACAATATCGTCAAACAAGTTCGCGATAAAGAATTTGAAAAAGAAGTCGAGCATTTTCGTAAAGATCTGCAGGCCAGAGAAGAAGTGCTGAATCAAAAAAAAGAGCTGGAAGCTCTTCGGTTTGAACAGCGCTTGGAAAAAGAACTCGCCCGCAAGGAAAGAGAGATCCAGGAATTAAAAAATCAAAAGGAGATGCTCAAGGTTCAGGATGAGCTGAAAATGGAAAAAGTTATCGCATCGATGGAGCAGGAGAAAGAATCCCTTCGCCGATCAAAAGAAGAATTGATTGAAAAATACAATTGGGAATTAAAAACGAAAGACGAGATGATTGCCTACTATAAAGATCTCAAGCTTAAGATGTCGACAAAAATGATTGGCGAGACATTGGAAAAACATTGTGAAAATCAGTTCAATCAACTCCGTGCCACCGGTTTCCAGAATGCTTATTTTGAAAAAGATAATGACGCTTCTACAGGAAGTAAAGGAGACTACATTTTTAAAGAGCTGGATGAGCAGGGGAATGAATTGATCTCGATCATGTTTGAAATGAAAAACGAAGCCGATCAAACAGCGACAAAGAAGACCAATGAATCATTTTTGAAGGAACTGGATAAAGACAGAAATGAAAAACACTGTGAGTATGCGGTGCTTGTTTCATTGCTGGAACCCGAAAGTGAGCTTTACAACATGGGAATCGTTGATATGTCGCACCGTTATCCCAAAATGTTTGTGATCCGTCCTCAATTTTTTATTCCTTTGATCACGATCTTGCGAAACGCAGCCTTAAAAAATGCCGAGATCAAAAAAGAACTGATTCAGATGCGGGAACAAAATATCGATATTACGCATTTTGAAGAAAAAATGACAGATTTCAAAGATGGCTTTTCTAAAAACGTAGATTTGGCCAGCCGCAAGTTTCAATCGGCTATTGATGAAATCGACAAGACGATCTCTCATTTACAAAAGATCAAAGAAAACTTATTGTCCAGTGACCGACAGCTGCATGTAGCCAATAAAAAGGTGGATTCTTTAAGTATTCGGTCTTTGACGTACAACAATCCAACGATGCAGAAAATGTTTAAAGAACTGAACAAGAAATAATGATATACTAATAAAAAAGGTAGGTTTTGATTATGAAATGTAAAAATTGTAATGGCGAAAACCCGGAAGGTTCAAAATTCTGCGGTTATTGCGGTGCTCCGTTAGAACCGGAACCGCCCGTATTTCAAGCACAGGATATGGAAAACTTGAATGATAACTGGAGTCAGCCGGAGCCTAAAAGAAACAAATCCCGGACCCCTCTCTATGTGATCCTGGGTGTCGTGATCGGATTGGCAATCGTGGGCGGCGTTGCCTTTGGGTTCCATACGGTAAGATCCGGTCAGGAAAAAGACGAAAAGATTGCTCAGCTGGAAGAGGAAAAAGAACGGAAAGAAGAAGAGCTGGAAAAAGAACAGGAAGCCAGGGAAGAAGCTGAGCAAAGAGCGGATGATGCCGAAGAAAGAGCAGAAGATGCCAAAGAGGAAGCGGATGATAATCAAAGATCTCAGCGTTCCAGCCAGGAGGATGACTATGAATATGGATTCCGTTTAGGCTGGTATAAAGCGAATTATAATATGGTTTTGCGTTCCTCTGGAGATTATAACGCGACACGGACAGGAAGTTTGAAAAAAGGACAGACCATCCATATAACACACATTGTTCGCGGTTCAAACAACAGCTATTGGGGAGAATCTTCAAATGGTGACTGGGTTTGTATACAAGATCCGGATTATCATTATTTAAGTGAGGATTAACCATGAAAAAGAAAAGAAGGTTAAATAAGTACGGAATAATTCTTGTCAGTCTGATTGCGGTACTGGGCATTGCGTTGGTATGTTCATTAGGATATTTGGGAGTTCGATTACTCACTTCAAAACCCGTTGAACAATCAGAAAGGATTGAAAAAGAAACGAAAAAAGAAAAGACATCCACGTTGACAAAAGCTGAAAAAGAATATGCTCAAAGTCATCCGGATCTTTCCGATGAGGAAGTTAAGAAACAAGTGGCCATGAATCTGGATCATGATCCCTATACGCATATGGAGCCGGTAGAAGATCTGGATTCGATTTTGCAGCTGGTCAACAAGTACTACTATCTGCCTTCAGATTATGAACCTTCGGATATGATTTCTGTACCTTCCAGCGGAGAGAACGGCGATGTTGTAATGAGAGAAGAAGCGGCCGAGGCGTTTATCGAACTGGTGGATGCCAGTGCTCAGGAAGGCTTTATTCTTAATGCGTGTTCTTCGTATCGCAGTTACGATTATCAGGATCAGCTGTATTCCAATGGTGTTCTCAATTATGGAGAAGAATATGCGGATGCCTATTGGACTCGTCCGGGATCCAGTGAACATCAGACAGGACTTTCGGTGGATGTACGCATGGATAATGATTTAAGCGATCTGGATGCGGTCCGCAATCATCCAAAGTATGAATGGCTTTTGGAAAATATGCATGAATATGGATTTATCCTTCGTTATCCGGATGATAAGGAAGAATATACTTTGATAGCTCCGGAAAGCTGGCATTTGCGTTATGTAGGGAAAGACGCGGCTTTGGAGATCTATGAAAATAACTGGTGTCTGGAAGAATATATATATTATAAAAATCTGACATAAATCATGTCGTATCTCCCTCTATTCTTAAAGTAAGAATAGGGGGATTTTTTTATGAAAACACTCGACGAGATCACATTCATTGTGCAATGCATCCAACTTTTGGCCAACCGCCTTTGCCTGTCGCAAGAGGAGATCTATGTCATGTTGAATCGAAAGAACATCATTGAAAACTATATCGTGCCGTGTTTTTCGATATTGAGAAGACAAAGCTGGATCACGATCCAAAATGAACTGTTATCCATACTGAACGAAGGATGAAAAAATTTACATTTATGTAAATAATTTTCATTTAATCGTTGACTTTTCAATGATAGTTCATTATATTGTATGTATCAGCAATGACGGGAAAGAGTAATGCCCAAGTTTGTTTGAAGAGACTTTCTGGGTGGTGAAAAGAAAGAGCAGCTGGGTATGAACACATCCCTGAGCTATGCGGATGAAATCAGTAGTTCGCATCGGATAGATCCGTTACCATGTCTGAGTATGTTTGTACTTGATAAGATCATGACTGTGAAGTGATGATGAAGTAAGGTGGAACCACGTTAATAACGTCCTTATAGGGACGCTTTTTTTGTATATAGGAGGAAGAAGAGTATGAGTCAAATTCGATTGCCTTTGGGGATGAGAGATCTCGTGTTTGAAGAAGCCCGAAAGAAAAGACAGCTTCAAGAGCGTATTGAGACAATCTTCCATTCGTATGGATATCAGGAAGTGATTGCGCCGACAATTGAATTTCTGGAAACGTATCAGAAAGCATTTTCTTCCTTAAAAGATCAGCAGATGTATAAATTCTTTGATGCCGCAGGCAATACGTTAGCTTTGCGCATGGATATGACCGTTCCTATTGCCCGGATCTGTGCTTCAAAGTACAAAGATGAAGAAGGACCGTTTCGCTTTTGTTACTGTGCCAATGTATTTAAGGTTCGGGAAAGCTTTGCCGGAAAACGAAGTGAAGTGACAGATTGTGGCGTGGAATTGATTGGACTCGATGAACAAAGTGATTTGGAAGTGATCAGCTGTGCTCTGGATACGATGAAAAGTTTTGGGATCGCGGATTACACGTTGGAAATCGGCAACAGTTCGTTCTTTAAAAAAGCATGTATTTTGTTGAATCTTTCGAATGATGTGGCAGAAAAGCTGGCTCAGCTTGTCGATCAAAAAAGTATGGTCGATCTCAAAGAATACCTGGTTTCGTTGGATCTGTCTCAAAAACAGGAAGAATTCTTTTTGAAACTTCCTTTACTGAATGGAAAGAACGTATTGAAGGACGCGTTGACCATAAGCTTCGACGATTCTTTAAAAGCGATCGTTCAGAAACTGCAGGATCTAAAAGAAAACTTAAAGGCCCTGGGGTATGAAGACAACATCACATTCGATTTGGGAAAAGTTCCGCATTTGGATTATTATACCGGGATCTTGTTTGAAGGCTATGTTCATGGGGTAGGAACCAGTGTATTGAGCGGCGGGCGATACGATCATTTATTGTCCATCTTTGGAAAAGATCTTCCGGCAGTCGGCTTTAGTATCAAGTTGGATTATTTGCTTGATGTGATCGATCAAAAGCCAGAAAAAATCCTTTATTTGTATTATCCCGTTGAACGACAAATTGAAGCGTTTGAAAAAGCCAGGGAATTGCGCAAGGAACAAAGGGTCAAACTGATTCCCTATAATGGAGAAAACATCATGATACAGGAGGGAACGCAATGAGCTTAAGTATTGCCTTGACCAAGGGCCGGCTGGAAAAAAAGACCATCGAAATGCTGGATCAAGTCGGCTATGGAACACAAAATTTAAAAACAAAAGGGAGAACTCTTGTATTTGAAGATACGTTGAAACCGGTACAGTACTTTCTCGCAAAATCCAATGATGTGCTTACTTATGTGGATCATGGAGTAGCCGATATTGGCATCGTAGGGAAGGACACCCTGATGGAAAGAGGCTCAACGGCCTATGAACTTCTGGACCTGGAAATCGGGAAGTGCCGATTTTGTGTTGCTTCTTTGCCGGAGAAGAAACTGCTGAAGAAAACCGGACATATAAAGATTGGTACCAAATATCCTCGTGTTGCCAGAGAGTATTTTTTGAAACAAGGAATCGATGTGGAAGTGATCAAAATCGAAGGTTCCGTGGAATTGGCTCCCATTTTGGGGCTGGCGGATGGGATCGTAGATATCGTTGAAACCGGAACGACCTTAAAAGAAAACGGATTGGTCCTTCTGGATACAGTGTGTGATATCAGTGCCCGTGTGATTGTCAATAAGGCAAGTTATAAATTGAAAAGAGAGGAAGTTCTTCAGTTTGTGCAGGATCTGGAAAGTGTGGTGAAACTTCGTGCTGACAAGAATCGATAAAAATAACACACAGGAATTAAAAGCATTTATTTCAAATAGAAATCAGGAAATATCTTCTGAGATCCTGATTCAAGTTTCACAGATCATCGACGACGTTAAAATAAACAAAGATGAAGCGTGCCGACGTTATACGAAACAATTTGACGGTGTGGATCTCAAGGAATTCAAAGTTACCGAACGGGAATTGGAAGAAGCCATGTCGCATTGCGATCCGGATTTTTGTGAAGCGATGCAGAAAGCGGCCCAAAACATCGTCTTTTTTCACCAGGCACAAAAGCAGGAAGGATATTGTCTTCAAAAAGAAATGGGAATTTATTTAGGACAGAGAGTTCTTCCTTTGGAAAGTGTGGGAATCTATGTTCCCGGAGGAAGGGCTCAGTATCCAAGTTCGGTATTGATGAATGCCATACCGGCCCATGTTGCGGGCGTAAAAAGGATCGTCATGGTGACCCCGCCGGACAAAGAAGGAAAGATCCATCCTAACATTGCCTATGCCGCTAAGGTGGCCGGGGTTTCAGAAATCTATAAGATCGGAGGTGCCCAGGCCGTTGCGGCGCTGGCGTATGGCACAGAGTCCATGGAAAGGGTGGATAAGATCACTGGTCCAGGCAATATCTATGTGGCGGCTGCCAAGAAACTGGTCTTTGGCAAAGTCGATATTGATATGATTGCCGGTCCCAGCGAGATCTTGGTCATTGCCGATTCCAAAGCGAATCCGGAATATATCGCCGCGGATCTATTATCTCAGGCCGAACACGATCCTATGGCCAGTGCTGTTTTCCTGACGGATAGCGAGGATCTGTTAAAACGGGTCAATGCCGCATTATCTAGGCAAAGTGCCGTTCTTCCGAAAAAAGAGATCGTGGAAGCTTCTTTACGGGATTATGGAAAGAGTGTTGTCTGTGATTCTTTAGAGGAATGTATTCAGATTGCCAATGAAGCGGCACCCGAACATTTGGAATTGATGGTCGAAGATCCAAAACGCTATCTGGATCAGGTGAAAAATGCCGGTTCGGTCTTTATGGGATATTATACCTGCGAATCGATCGGTGATTATTTTGGAGGAACCAATCATGTGTTGCCTACATCGGGAACGGCTCGTTTTTCCAGTGCTTTAGGTGTCGATGCTTTTATCAAAAAGAGCAGCTATCTTTTTTACACCTGTAAAGCTCTTCAGACGTATGGAAATCAAATCATAACAATGGCCAATGAAGAAGATCTGCAGGCTCACGCCAATGCGGTCAGGGTGCGAATGGAGGAAGTCGATGACACAGAAAAAGTATAAAGTGCATTCACAAAAGGGAATTCTGCTGAATGCCAATGAAAGCTCAAAAAATTTATCTTCCGCGATTCGAAAAGAGATCCAGGAGGCAATCTTCGATATAGATTTTAACCGCTATCCAGATGATGCGTGTTCTCTGCTTTGCGAAACCTATGGCAATTGGATCGGGGTGCCGGCTTCCTGTATACTGGCCGGCAACGGATCGGATCAGCATCTTGGCTTTTTGATAGGTATGTTTCTGGAAAAAGGGAAGAAACTTCTGACCTTGTCCCCTGATTTTGGGATGTATGATTACTATGCATCCAGTTATCATGCCGATGTTGTGCGATTCAATGTGGATCCATTGGAACCCATGGATGTGGATGAATTGATTTCCTTTGGAAAAAAGGAAGACCCGCAATTGATCCTCTTCAGCAATCCCAACAATCCTACCGGACATTACGTGTCCAATGAACAGATCCAGAAGATCTGTGCTGCCTTTGCTTGTCCGGTCGTCATTGATGAGGCGTATGGGGAATTTGCCCCCGATTCTTGTCTTTCTTTATTGGAAACCTGCCAGAATTTATATATAACACGTACACTTTCCAAGGCTTTTGGACTGGCCTCGGCACGAATCGGTTTTTTGATCAGTTCCTTATCCAATATGGAAAAACTGCGAGATTATCATGTTCCGTATTCGGTAAATTCTTTATCCATGGCGGCCGCAACGATTGTTTTAAAACATGCTTCTGAGTTTGAAGAAGAGATCGACCGCATCAAAAAGGAACGAGATCAGTTTTTATCAAAAACGTATACATCGCTTTCCCTTTCCAAAAGTGATGCCAATTTTTTACTGATTCAAACTGTAAAGATCAGTAAATTACTATCTATGTTTGCACAGAAAGGATTGTGTGTGCGTTCTTATGAAAATAAAAATTATTGCCGGGTCACCATAGGAACAACCCAGGAAAACCGGCAAATTCAGGAAGTCCTGGATGCTTTTGAAAAGGAGGAGACCTATGCGAACGAGTAAAATAGAACGGAAAACAAAAGAAACGGAGATCTCTTTGTTTGTGGATTTAGATGGCAAAGGGCGATCTTCCATTGAAACGGGAATCGGTTTTTTTGATCATATGCTAAGTCTTTTAAGCTTCCATTCCGGGTTTGATTTGAATGTGCGCGCTCAGGGAGACTTGGACGTGTGCGATCACCATACGATTGAAGATTGCGGAATTGCCTTAGGCAATGCCTTAAAAGAAGCATTAGGTCAAAAAAACGGTATACAGCGCTATGGTTTCTTTCAACTTCCTATGGACGAAACTTTATGCAGTGTAACCCTGGATATCAGCGGGCGGCCCTATCTGGTGTTTCATGCCGAATTCAAAAGAGAGACGATTGGAAATTTCAGTACCGAGATGGTTGAGGAATTTTTAAGGGCTCTGTGTGTACAGGCCGGCATGACCTTGCATGTCAATGTACTTTACGGAACCAACGATCATCATAAGATCGAAGCCATCTTTAAGGCTCTAGGCAAAGCGCTAAAACAGGCCGTTTTGGTGACAGGAGATCATATTCCGTCTTCTAAAGGCTGGATTGAAGTATGATCGGTGTCATTGATTATGGAATGGGCAATCTGTTCAGTGTGTGCAATGGAATAAAGAATCTGGGTTTTGAAGTTCTTGTCAGTAACGATCCTGAACAGTTGTCCCAGTGTGAGAAACTGGTATTGCCAGGAGTGGGCGCCTTTGGAGATATGATGGAAAATCTTCATCGTCAAAAGCTGTATGATTTTATAAAAAAATGGGTGCTTGTTGACCAAAAACCGTTACTGGGAATCTGTTTGGGAATGCAGTCATTTTTTGAAACCAGCGAAGAAAAAGGCTTTCATAAAGGATTTGGATTTTTGAAAGGACAAATCGTCTGGATGAAAGACCAGAATGTTCGTGTGCCGCACATTGGATGGAACGATTTGAAGATGAATGGCCAACATCCAATCTTTGATTGTTTATCCTCTCACCCTTACGTGTATTATGTGCATTCTTATTACGCTTCCCATATGGATCCGGAAGATATGGTTGGCTATTGCCGGTATGGAACGATGACGATCCCAGGTCTGGTGATGCACAAAAATGTGATGGGATGCCAGTTTCATCCTGAAAAAAGCGGAGAAGATGGACTTAAGATATTACGCTATTATTTGGAGGAGTTTGTATGATTCTTTTACCGGCAATTGATATTATCGATGGTTCTCCGGTACGCCTGTACCAGGGAGATTATCAGAAAAAAGAAATCGTAGGACAAAGTGTAAAGGAACTTGCCAGAATGTTTGAATCGATGCAGGCCCCTTATTTACATATGGTCGACTTGGACGGGGCCAAAAGCGGGAAGCTGAATAATGCACAATTGATCTGCGAGATCGCCAGATCCATTTCGATCCCGGTTGAAGTGGGAGGCGGCATTCGATCCATGGAAGCCATAGATCTATATCTGAACGCAGGAATTTCCCGAGTGATCCTAGGGACAGCGGCTTTGGAGGATCCTGACTTTTTAAAGTCGGCCATCCAAAAATACAGAGAAAAGATCGCGGTCGGTATTGATTGTAAAGATGGAAAAGTTTGCGGTGCAGGCTGGCTGGAACAAAGCAATCAAGATTACCTGGAATTTGCACAGACCATGGAAAGCTATGGTGTGCAAACTATTATTTTTACGGATATATCTAAAGACGGTACTTTGGCGGGTCCCAATCTTGAAATGTTAAAAAAACTACAGGAAAGTGTATCGATGCAGATCATCGCTTCGGGAGGAATTCGGGATCTTTCTCATATTCAGGCGTTAAAGGATCTGGGAGTGTATGGGGCCATTACGGGCAAAGCCGTATATGCACACACGCTGGATCTAAGTGAAGCACTGGCGCTTTGTAAGGAGGAATGAAATGCTGACAAAACGAATAATTCCTTGTCTGGATGTCAAAGACGGAAAAGTGGTCAAAGGGATTAATTTTGTCGGCTTAAAAGAAGTCGGCGATCCTGTAAAACTGGCCCAGAAATACTATGAACAAGGAGCGGATGAACTGGTCTTCTTAGATATTACCGCAACACACGAAGGACGGGATACGATGATTCGGGTAGTCCGAAACGTCGCCTCTTCGATCTATATGCCTTTTACCGTAGGAGGCGGATTGAAAACGATCGAAGATATAAAAAATGTTTTGCGGGCAGGGGCCGATAAAGTCAGTCTAAATTCTGCCGCGGTCAAAGATCCCAAGCTGATTGAACAAGGGGCCCGAATCTTTGGAAATCAATGTATCGTTCTGGCTGTGGATGGTAAAAAAAGAAAAGATGGAACGGGATGGAACGTCGTCATTCATGGAGGGCGTATCGATACGGGCATTGATTTACTGGACTGGATCCAGACGGCGGTCTCTTTAGGGGCCGGAGAGATCCTTCTTACCTCGATGGATACTGATGGAGTGAAAAAAGGATACGATCTGGAAATGCTCAAAGCGGTGCGATCGGTCACGCATGTGCCGGTAATTGCCTCAGGAGGATGCGGCAGTCTGGAACATTTTTATGAAGTATTTGAATCCGATTTGGCCGATGCGGCTCTGGCGGCAAGTTTGTTTCACTATGATGAACTCACCATTCAGGATGTTAAGAATGATTTGAAAGAGAAAGGAATCCCGGTACGCTTATGATCAAGATTGATTTTAATAAACAAGGAGGTCTTGTTCCCTGTATCGTTCAGGAAGAAGGAACGGGACAAGTGCTGATGCTGGCGTATATGAACGAAGAAAGCTTACATCAAACCTTACATACTGGATTGGCCACTTATTGGTCACGGTCCCGCAATGAGATCTGGATCAAAGGGAAAACCAGCGGACATTATCAATATGTCAAAAAGATCCTCGTAGATTGCGATAACGACACTTTGTTGATGATTGTGAAACAAGAGGGGGCCGCGTGTCATACGGGCAAACATTCTTGTTTTTAT
>NZ_CALVGO010000017.1 GCF_944327125.1 uncultured Faecalicoccus sp. | reverse complement strand
AGACACGTATCCGTAAAGGGGATGCAGCACCAATGGCGATCGTGAAATTTGTGAAGTAGAGCAATCTACTTCTTTTTCTTATGAAAAAAGATTTTTGGACACGGCCGGGTGTGGTCGTTCTGACTGCTGTATTCTGTTGTGCTCTGTGGGGCAGTGCCATTCCTTTTATCAAAACGGGGTATCGGCTGTTTTCGATTCCCTCCTGGGATACCGCCAGCATTTTGTTGTTTGCCGGCCTGCGGTTCGCCCTAGCCGGCATCCTGGTCCTTGTGATAGGAAGTCTCATCCAAAAAAGACTTTTGTTGCCGACCCGGACTTCATATAAGGCCATACCGGTCCTTGCGTTTTTTCAAACGGCCGGACAATATTTTTTCTATTACATTGGCCTGGCGCATACCAGCGGAGTCAACGGCTCTATCATTAGCGGGACCAGCGCATTTTTTGCCTTGTTGATGGCCAGTATGGTGTTTCATTATGAAAGTCTCAATCTTCGCAAGCTGACAGGCTGTGTATTGGGCTTTTTAGGAATCTTGATCATGAATCTGGGAGATATTCAGGGGATCTCCGTTTTTGGGGATGGCTTTGTGCTGTTGTCCCAGCTTTGTTCTGCTTTGAGTGCTGCCTTCATCAAACAATTTACGCAGACTGATGATGCCGTAATGCTCAGCGGTTATCAGTTTTTTGCCGGCGGACTCTGTTTGATCTTGGTCGGTTTAGGAATGGGCGGTCATTTGGCCTTGACCAATGCACTGGGCTTGGGTGTGCTTTTTCATCTTGCCTTTGTATCGGCGGCTGCCTATACATTGTGGGGAATCTTATTGTCAAAGAATCCTGTCAGTCAGGTAGGAATTTTTGGCTGTCTGATTCCGGTAATGGGGGTTCTGTTGAGTGCTTTGATGCTTCAGGAAGTGGATCAGGCATTTTCTTTGACGGGACTGATCTCGCTTCTTTTGATTGTTGGCGGTGTGGCCATATTGAATGTTAGAAAGGATGAAAACGATGATCCAGAAAGTAGGAATTGTAGGTAGAGGTGCCATCGGAGCCTTGTATGGGACGTTACTGATGGAACATGGGTGCAAGGATCTTGTGTTTATCGTGGATGAAGACCGAAAGAAAAGGTATGAAACAGACCCGGTGACCATCAATGGAAAAGACATCCCTTTTTCGTATGTGACAAAAGGGGATCCCCTTGATTTGATCTTGATCTGCACAAAGTATGCCGGGTTAAATGCGGCCATCGAAGAAATCAAAGATTTTATGAGTCCGCATACGATTCTTTTATCTTGTTTGAATGGGATTGAAAGTGAGACGATCTTGCGTCAGCATTTTTCTAAAGATCAAGTGATTCGCTGTATCGTTCAGGGAATGGATTCCACGTATTTAAACAATACTGTGGATTTTTCCCATGTAGGTCAAATCTTGTTTGGGGCCGAAAATGAAAATCAAAAGGCGCTGGTCGATGCGTTGGAAGTATTCTTTGAACAGTATAGGATACCGTATCGCCGATGTGAAAATATATACCGGGACCAGTGGAATAAGCTGATGTTGAATTGCGGGATCAATCAAGTGTGTGCAGCCCACCAGACAGGGTATGGAGGCTGCCAGAATGGGGGAGCCTATCAGAAGGAATTTATCATGGCCATGAAAGAAGTCCAGAAGGTTGCCAGGGCCAAGGGAATCGATCTCAAAGATCAGGATATCGAAGCCTGGATCGATCTTGTCAATTCTTTACGTCCGGAAGGAATGCCCAGCATGGCGCAGGATGTACAGGCCAAACGAAAGACAGAATTGGCTCTTTTTTCTGGGACCATCGTACCGCTGGCCAAGAAAGAAGGGATCGAAGTTCCTGTCCTGGAAAAGCTGATGAAAGAAATTCAGAGAATTGAACAGAGTTTTGCGTGAAAACTCTGTTTTTTTGTATAATGTAGAAAATAGGAGACGTAAATATGCAACCATGTTTTAGAAGAGGAAGTTTTTTATTGCCGAATGATTCTGTCAATGGGAGAAAGTGGTCTGTGATTGCCTGTGATCAATATACCAGTCAGAAAGAGTATTGGGACAAGGTGGAAGAAATCACGAAAGATGTACCTTCAACGTATCATTTGATCTATCCGGAAATTTATCTGGGAGAAACAAGTAATCGAATTGAAAGGATCCACTTGGCAATGGATCGGTATCTAAAAGAAAATATCTTGAAAGAAAAAGTTAAAGATGGCTTTGTTCTGGTAGAAAGAAAGACGATATCCGGCAATCGAATCGGGGTGTTGGGGATCGTTGATCTGGAAGCCTATGATTTTACTGTCGGCAATACCAAACCGATTCGAGCCACAGAAGGAACGATTCGTCAAAGGATACCCCCTCGTTTGAAGATTCGCCGCAATGCACCTCTGGAATTGAGTCATGTCATGGTTTTGATCGATGATCCTGAAAATACGCTCATTGAACAGCTGTATAAAGAAAAAGACCATTATTCTGTCTTATATGATTTTGATTTGATGATGGATGGCGGCCATGACAAAGGCTATGCGATTACAGGAACAAAAGCCCAGGAAATCGAAGAAAAGATTTTTGCGATGCAAAAGGAAAGAGAACTCTTTCTTGCGGTCGGGGATGGAAATCATTCTCTGGCCACGGCCAAGGCTTGTTGGGAAGAAATCAAAAAGGACTTGAGTCTGGAACAACAAAAAGAACATCCAGCCCGTTATGCGATGGTAGAAATGGTCAATTTACACAGTCCGGCCCTGATTTTTGAACCCATTCATCGTTTGTTGTTTCAGGTGGATCTGTGGGATCTCTATGAGTCTTTTAAGGACTATTGTGATGAAGAAGGAATCGTGCTGGCGCCTGGCAAAGAAATCGTATTCTATCAAAACGGAGAAGAAAAGTCCGTTTCTTTGATCAAGAAGGACAATCGCCTTCCGGTCGATATCTTGCAGACGGTCATAGATCGTTATTTGTCAAACCATCAGGAGGTAAAGATCGATTATATCCATGGGGAAGAAGCGATGATGGCCTTGTTGAAAGAACCTTCCAACGGCGGTATCTTTTTAGATCGTATTGAGAAAAGCAGCCTGTTTCCCGCCATCGTAGCGGGAGGCGTCCTTCCACGAAAGACTTTTTCCATGGGAGAGGCGGATGAAAAACGCTTCTATCTGGAAGCGCGTAAGGTAAAATAAAAAGAAAGTCATTCATAGACTTTCTTCAGTTTGTCAAAACACTGTCCAACATGTTCCGGGATATGGGCATCACTGGCCCATACGATCGGAACATGTTTTTTTTGAAGGATCTTTCGAAATTTTGGATCCAGTCCAACCTGCGGGTGATGATATCGGTAAAAGGCACCTGTGTTATCTTCCATCAGGACGTTGTGGGTTTTAGCTAAATCGGCTATGGTTTCATACGTCGCTGTTAGATCATAGCCTGCTTGTTTCTGGTAGAGTTTGATTACATCCGGATGTCCGATTTGGGAAAACAAGTTAGAACCAATACACTGTTCCAGCTGCCGGTAGTAATCCTGAAAGATCGTTTGGGTATCGTAGCGATCCCATAAAAGTTCTTTACTGAAAGAAGAGATATCATAGAGGATATCAAAAATAGAATGAACACTTCCTACCAGGAAATCAAAAGGATAGAGATTCAGTTTGTCTTTCAGAAAGGGCTCTCTTTCTTTTTTATAACAGACTTCCAATCCCCATGTCACCTTGATGGGCAAGTCTTCTTTTTTGATTTCTTCGATCAGATCGATGTAATCCTGCAAAGAGTTTTTTTGTTTTTGCGAAAACCACTGGGCTTGCAGCGGGTTTTGCCGGCAGATATCGTCATACATGTCTTTGAATTCATAAAACCGATGAGTATGATCGAGGATCTGCAGATGGTCGATTCCTTTGACTTGGGCATTTCTTATGAATTGATATACGTATTCTTTGCTCAGAGGTCCATTTTCTAAATGTACATGAGCATCGATCATGCTTTCTCTCCCTGATACGTGCTTACTTTGACAACACCTTGAATTGCCTGGATCTTTTCAATGGTTTCCTGGCTGGCTTCCTTATCCAAATCTAAGATCGTATAGGCAATATCGTTTCTTGACTTATTCATCAGATTTTCAATATTGGCATTGTCATGACTCAATGAGTTCGTGATCTGTGAGATCATTTTCGGGACGTTGTGATGGATGACGCAGATTCTGAATGGAGTATTGAAATCCATGTAACATTCCGGCATATTCACAGAATTGCGGATGTTTCCATATTGAAGATAATGCATCGTTTCCTGAGCGGCCTTGATGGCACAGTTTTCTTCACTTTCGGCTGTCGAGGCTCCTAAATGCGGAATTGCGATCACACCGGGATGGTTGACCAATTTACAAGTAGGGAAATCGGTGACATAAGTTTTTACTTTTCCACTGTCCAAAGCTTCCAGAATGTCATCTTCATTGACCAGGCCGCCGCGGGCGAAATTCAAGATCTTGACACCGTCTTTCATCATGGCAATCGTTTCTTTGTTGATGGTGTCTTTGGTTTTATCGTTCAATGGAATGTGGATCGTGATAAAATCACTGTTTTTATAAAGTTCTTTGATGTCGCTGTCATGTTTGACATAACGGGATAGATTCCATGCCGCATCAATGGACATGAAAGGGTCATAGCCGCGTACTTTCATGCCGAAACGCAAGGCAAGATTGGCGACCTGGACACCGATAGCACCGCATCCAATGACACCCAGGGTCTTTCCGTTGAGTTCGTTTCCGGCATATTGTTTCTTTTGTTTCTCCATGTCTTTGGCCAGATTTTCGTTGTCTTCCTGCGTTTTGGCCCAGGCAATTCCGCCATAGATATCACGGCTTGCCATAAGCATACCGGCAAAAACCAGTTCCTTGACGGCATTGGAATTGGCGCCCGGCGTATTGAATACAACGATTCCTTTCTCGGTGCAGGTCTGGATATCGATGTTGTTGGTACCGGCTCCGGCCCGAGCGATACATTTTAGATTCGGTGAATATTCAATGTCATGAAGATTGGCGCTTCGGACCAGGATGGCATCTTCATCCCGGATGTTTTCATCCACCTGGTATTGATCATTGAACTGATTCAAACCCACCTGGGCGATGTTGTTGTAGAGTTTTACTTTATACATGGGCAAGATTCTCCTTTTCAAAGTTCTTCATAAATTCGATCAGGGCTTCTACCCCTTCGACAGGCATCGCATTATAAAGGCTGGCACGCATACCGCCTACACTGCGATGACCTTTTAAATTGACCAAGCCATGTTCTTTGGCTTCTTTTACAAATTTTTTATCCAGTTCTTCACTTCCGGTCACAAAAGGAATATTGGTGTAGGAACGGTCTTCCTTGGCCACCGGATTGGAATACAGTTTGGAAGAATCGATATAGTCATACAGCATCTTGGCGCGTTTATGGGTTAATTTTTCCATTTCTTCCAGTCCGCCGATTTGTTCTTCCAGCCATTCCAATACAAGACCGACCATATAGATCGAATAACAAGGCGGTGTATTGTACATCGAATCGTTGTCAGCGTATGTTTTATAGTCCAAAAGACTCGGGATGTTTTCTTTGGCATTTCCAATCAGATCTTTTTTCACGATGACGATTGTTACGCCGGCAGGCCCCATGTTTTTCTGGGCCCCGGCAAAGATCAGATCGTATTGACTGACATCACACGGTTCACTGAGGATACAGCTGCTCATATCGGCCACGAGCAATTTTCCCGGATGAGGGGGCAGTTCTTTATATTTGGTGCCGTAGATCGTATTGTTTTCGCAAATATAAAGATAATCACTGTCTTGGGACAGATCTTCCGGTTTGATTTTTGGAATATACGTGAAATTGTCTTCGGCACTGGAAGCGATGACATGCACTTCTCCCAGTTTTTTGTGTTCCATGATGGCTTTTTTTGTCCACTGTCCGGTATTGATGATATCGGCACTGTGTTTCAATAAATTTAACGGTACCATGGAAAACTGCATCGTTCCGCCACCCTGGCAAAACAGGATCTCATAGTTTTCAGGGATATTCATCAATCTTCTTAAGCGGGCTTTGCATGTATCCAAGATCTCCTGAAATTCCTGAGAACGGTGAGACATCTCCATGACGCTCATTCCGCTTTGACGGGCATCGAGCATCTCATCGGCGGCCTTTTTTAAGACCCATTCGGGTAAGCAGGCAGGACCTGCGCTAAAATTGTACACTCTTGTCATATCGTAAACTTGGTGCCGGGCACCATTTTCCTTTCTGTAATATCCATAATTATACGAGGATAAAATAGAAAATCAAGTAAAATGTTCAGAAAATAAAAACAAATGTCTATAATGCGAAAACAATATTTTATTGAATCCTTTACGTTATCTTAGTGAAAATATGGTAGAATATATATCAAGGAAGTTTGGTTATATGAAAAGAAGAAAAGTTAAAAAGCAGAAATATTGGATCCTTATTTTAGCCGTTGTGATTGTTTTATGTGTGGGAGCTGTTTATGTATGGACGCATTCATCAACGACGGCACAGGGACGTACATACATTCAGGAACAGGAAAATAAAAAAGTAGATAAAATATCGGAGAAATTAAAAGATAAGAAAAGTTCTGAAATGGAAGCTGCTATCGAATCGGGAAAAGTGGATGTCTTTGCGCTTTTTGATGATGCGGTGATCTTTGGCGATTCCCGTGTGATGGGATTCAGCGTGTATCACTTTTTTCCGGAAAGTCATGTGTTTGCTTCTTCGGGAGCTACGATCAAGAACATCTCCGATTGGGTAGAACAGGCCAAGAATGCCAATCCAAGTTTGATTTTCTTTTCTTACGGTGTCAACGATATGGGAATGAATATCGATGCCGAAGAAGGTGGTTATGACGGCCAGTACGAAAGTCAAATTAAGAAAATTGTTGAAGTTTGTCCCGATGCGACCATCATCGTGAATTCCATCATTCCGGCGACTCCTGCTGCCGTACAGAAATCGCCTAGCTGGGGAAATGTCGATGCGTATAATACAAAAATCAAATCGATGTGTGAAAAAAATAAGTGGATCTATGTGGACAACTCTGAAATCAGCCAAAATGGCAATGCGAACATTTACCAGAATGACGGCATTCATTTCTTAACGACATTCTATTCGACCTGGGCTGAAAATATGATCATGACTGTCCGCAATGACTAAGGAGCATGCATGAATTGGATTCTTTCGATTCTATTGATTTTGGCGGGCTTTTTGTGTCTGGTCAAGGGAGCGGACTGGTTTGTGGATGGAGCTTCTGGCTTGGCAAAAAAATGGGGCGTATCCGCTTTGGTGATTGGCCTTACGATCGTGGCCTTTGGGACCAGTGCCCCTGAACTTGCGGTGTCTATGACGGCTGCACTGGAAGGGGCCAATGAAATTGCCGTAGGGAATGTGGTCGGTTCCAACATCTTTAATCTATTGGTGGTGGCAGGTCTTAGCGCCTGCATTTATCCTTTGGTGATTGATCCTGTCCTTTTAAAAAGGGACTGGCCTTTATCCAATATAGCGGCTTTGGTTTTGACTTTGATGTTATTGGGGGATCAAACGATCACCCGGTGGGAAGGATTTCTTTTGCTGGTGCTTTTTGCCGGTATGCTGGTCAAACAACTCTCCAAGGCAAAAAAAGAAAAGGATAAGGAATCCAAACCAGAGGTTCGTTCGTATCCGGTCTTGATTCTGTTGTTGATGGCAGGAATCATCACGATCGTTATCGGAGGCAAGCTGGCCGTAGAAGGGGCAAGACGTCTTGCCTTGTTGTTAGGGTGGTCACAGACTTTGATCGGGCTGACGATCGTGGCCATCGGCACGTCGCTTCCAGAGTTGATGACCAGTATCATTGCTGCCAGAAAAGGAGAAAACGAAATTGCGATGGGCAATGTGATTGGTTCCAATCTTTTCAACATTCTCTGTATTTTGGGACTTTCTTCTGTAGTGCATCCCATTACGGTACAGCCTACAGCCATCTATGATTCTCTGATTTTGATGGGAGTTTCAACGTTCTACTGGATTCTGGCAAAAAGATTCCAACTGGATCGAAAGTTAGGGATCTGTATGATCTTTACGTATATTCTTTATACGATCTATATTGTTTTTCGATAATTGCTGTTCGGAACGGACAGCTTTTTTATTTTACATTCTTTTAACATTTCTTTACTTATGACTTAACAAACTTTTTGTATAGTATCCATGTAAACAAAAGAAAAGAGGAAAAAAAGTATGAATAAGTTTGTAAAAGGAATGTTTGCGTTTGGATTAAGCGCAGCCACATTGGTAGGATGCTCAAGTTCAGGTTCTGGTGAAGAAGATGCATCTGCAGCTTCTGGAAGCATCACAGTCGTTAGCCGTGAAGATGGTTCAGGAACGCGTGGAGCTTTCACAGAATTGTTAGGAATTGACGATGGAGAAAAAGACAACACAACAAGCAGTGCACAGATCACAAACTCTACTTCTGTTATGATGACAACGGTAGAAGGAAATGACTATGCGATTGGTTATATTTCATTAGGTTCATTAAATGATACGGTAAAAGCCGTTAAGGTTGACGGTGTAGAAGCTACACAGGAAAACATCGAATCTGGAGAATACACCGTAAGCCGTCCATTCATTGTATGTACAACCGGCGAAGTGAGTGAATTGGGACAGGATTTCATGAACTTCATCATGTCCGATGAAGGACAGGCTGTTGTTGCTGAAGAAGGATATATCGCTATGGAAACAACAGGAGCGTTTGAATCCAATGGAGCGACAGGCGACTTAACTGTAGGTGGTTCAAGTTCCGTTACTCCAGTAATGGAAAAGCTTGCTGAAGCCTATAAGAAAATCAATGCGGATGCCAATATTTCCGTTCAGCAAACCGACTCGACAACCGGTGCGGAAAGTACGATTTCTGGTGTATATGATATCGGTATGTGTTCTCGTGAATTGACAGACGATGAAAAAGATGCTGGTTTGACACCGACAACGATTGCTATCGACGGTATCGCTGTGATCGTAAACAAGAACAACAGTGTAGACAACTTAACGTCCGATCAGATCAAAGAGATCTACACAGGTGAGATTACAGAGTGGGCTGACGTTGCCGAATAATCATAAAAAAAACGAAATAGCCAAAAAAGGGGGAAACCCCTTTTTAGCACGATTATATAAGAGAGGATGTGAATCATGCAGTTGAGAGAAAACGCGATGCGCATAGTGTTCATGCTGGCGGCATGTTTTAGTATCGTAGCTGTATTCTTTATCTGTTTCTATCTGTTTATTAATGGTCTTCCTGCCATTGCCAAGATTGGACCGTTGAATTTTCTGACCGGCATGGAATGGGCCCCCAGCAATGAACTTTATGGAATTTTTCCAATGATCATCGGGAGCATTTATGTAACGGCCGGCGCCATTATTGTCGGCGTGCCGATCGGGATCTTGACCGCTGTGTACATGGCATACTTTTGTCCTAAAAAGATCTATCGCATCGTAAAACCAGCTGTTGAACTGCTGGCGGGGATTCCTAGTATCGTTTATGGGTTCTTTGGACTGGTCGTGATCGTTCCTTTGATCCAGGATGTGTTCCATACCAGTGGAAATACGGTTCTGGCCGCTTCTGTCCTGTTAGGGATCATGATCTTGCCGACGATCGTATCTGTATCCGAAGCCAGTTTGCAGGCGGTGCCGGATTCTTACTATGAAGGAAGTTTGGCTTTAGGAGCCAGTCATGAAAGAAGTGTTTACTTTGTTTGTTTAAAAGCCGCTAAGTCCGGTGTTTTAGCGGGTGTGATCCTGGGTGTCGGACGTGCCATTGGAGAAACGATGGCGGTGATCATGGTTGCCGGAAACCAGGCCGTGATTCCTGGCAGTCTATTGCATGGGGTACGAACAATGACCGCCAATATCGTATTGGAGATGGGCTATGCCAGCGGGCTGCACCGTGAGGCGTTGATTGCGACGGCTTGCGTTCTTTTCGTATTTATTATGATCATTAATCTTTCCTTCTCGGCTTTAAAACGGAAGGAGGCGAAAGCGTAATGAAACATAAAAAAGATCGCACGTCTTTGGCTTTATCGCTTTTGACTCATGTTGCCGCGGTCATCACGATTTTGTGTTTGTTGTTTATTATTGCTTATATTTTGATTCGCGGTGTTCCTAATCTAAAACCATCTTTATTCGCATGGGAATATAATACCGACAATGTCAGTATGATGCCTTCCATCATTAATACGGTCATTGTGGTGCTGATGACTTTATTGATTGCCGGCCCGATTGGTATCTTTTCTGCTATCTACCTGGTGGAATATGCCAAACGAGGCTCGAAGCTGGTAAAGATCATTTTGTTGACAACCGAAACTTTATCCGGCATTCCAAGTATTGTGTATGGTTTGTTTGGGTCTTTGATGTTTGTTCTTTCCATGGGAATGGGACTGAGTGTATTGGCCGGTTCATTGACTTTGGCCATCATGGTCCTTCCTACGATCATGCGTACGACCCAGGAAGCCTTAGTGGCGGTTCCGGATTCTTACCGTGAGGGAAGTTTTGGTCTGGGAGCGGGAAAGTTAAGAACGATCTTCCGCATTATTTTGCCAAGTGCTGTACCGGGAATCATGTCCGGAATTGTGCTTAGTATGGGACGTATCGTCGGAGAAACGGCCGCTTTGATCTATACTTCCGGTACGGTTGCCAAGGTATGTACCGATGTATTTGCTCCGGGAAGCACTTTAGCGGTCCATATGTACCGTTTGATGAGCGAAGGCCTCTATACGGAACAAGCTTGTGCTGTTGGGGTGGTCTTGCTGGTATTTGTAATCGTTATGAACAGCTTATCTTCTTATCTGGGACGTAAGCTGGTGAAAGGATAAAATTATGAACGAAGTAAAACTGTCAATCAAAGATGTGAATTTATATTATGGAGATTTTCATGCCCTGCATGGTATCACAATGGATATCAAGGCCAATGAGATCACCAGTTTTATCGGACCCAGCGGATGCGGGAAAAGTACGCTTTTAAAATCCATCAACCGTATGAACGATCTGGTTGAAGGATGTAAGATCACGGGAGATTTCTTACTGGATGGTCAAAACATCTATAAAGAAATTGAAGTCAATACGTTGAGAAAACGTGTAGGAATGGTGTTTCAGAAACCCAATCCTTTCCCGATGAGTGTCTATGACAATATTGCCTATGGGCCAAGGACCCATGGAATCAAGAAAAAAGCAGAGCTGGATCAAATCGTAGAAGAAGCCTTACGCAATGCCGCTATTTGGGATGAACTGAAAGATCGTTTAGGTAAAAGTGCGTTGGGTCTGTCCGGCGGTCAGCAGCAGCGTCTTTGCATCGCCCGTGCTTTGGCTATCAAACCGGAAGTATTATTGATGGATGAACCGACCAGTGCGTTAGACCCGATCTCAACGGGAAAAATCGAAGAATTGACCTTAAAGCTGAAGAAAGATTATACGATCGTGATTGTAACGCACAATATGCAGCAAGCCATGCGTATCAGTGATAAGACGGCCTTTTTCTTGTTAGGAGATTTGATTGAATTTGGAGATACGGAAATGATGTTCTCCACACCAAAGGAAAAGAAAACAGAAGATTATATTACAGGGAGGTTCGGATAATGGTTGTTCAGACAAAGTTTTTAAAACAGACGCAGCAGCTCGAACTAAAGATGACCGAAATGGGACAGAGCTGTTTGAAGGGTTTATCCTTGTGCAAGCATTCATTGTACGATGCGGATAAGGTGTTGACACAGGAAGTGGATGAACTGCATGAAGAGGTTTCAACGTTAGGCCGTGACTGCGATCAAAACTGTATGCGCATCTTGCTTCTTCAGCATCCGGTTGCCCGTGATCTTCGCCGGATCACCGTGGCAACCAACACGGTTCGAGATCTGACTCGTATCATGGATCAGGAAAAAGAAGTAGCTGCCCTGATTCGCGAGATGGATCATACATCCGGCTTGATCGATGAATCTATTTCCGATTTATTTGCGATTGCCAAAGGGATGATCTCGCAGGCGGTAAGCGCGTATATGAGCCGTGATGAAGAACTGGCTTCGGAAGTGATTTCCATGGACGACAAGGCCGATGCCGCGTATTTAAAAACCAAAGAATTTTATACAGATAAACTGGCTGCTAAATTAGAAGATCCAGGTTCTCTGGTCAATCTTTTACTGGTGGGAAAATACTTAGAGAGAATGTGTGATCATGCCTCAAATATAGCCCGCTGGGTGCTGTATCAAAAAACCGGTGTATTGGAAACTGAAGAGTAAAGAAATTCTTTCCACGACAAAAAAGGAATGCCTGTGCTGGCATTCCTCTTTTTGCGTTATTCGATTGGAATATACTTGTTTTCCTCAACCTGTTTTTGAACAGAGCTAGGGAAAGAGATCTTTAATTCACCATTTTCAAAGTTGGCTTTGATGTCTTCCTGGCGGACTTGATCTCCTACATAGAAACTTCTTGAATACGAACCGTTCATACGTTCCTGACGAATGATCTTTCCATTTTCGTCTTTTTGTTCATTGTTCGTATTTCGGCTGGCTGTGATCTTTAAATAGCCGTTTTTCAATTCCAGCTGGATATCTTCCTTTTTAATTCCAGGAACTTCGATATCCAACAGATAATTTCCATCTTTTTCGGTAATGTCGGTTTTCATGCACCGCGTTGGGGCAAAACCAAAATCGTCATCAAAGAAATCATCAAACAAATCAAATCCTCTAAATCCTGGGTAGTATTTCATATACATCGCCTCCATTTTCCTTGCGGTTGTTTTGACAGCCGTTGATAATGAAATTCTTCCCATCAAGGAGCTTTCCTTGATTACAATTCTAATTATAGTCAAATTATTAGCACTGTCAAGTGCTGAGTGCTAATAATTTGTGTTTTTTTAACCAATTCTAATCATGGCTTTTTTACCAGAGATAGAATGATCAGCGGATTCATGGTACAATAGGACCGTTAAAAAGAGGAAAAATGATGTATAAAAGAATAGTGAAACGAATTCTGGATTTTTTGATCAGTTCGATTGGATTTATCGTCCTATCGGTTTTTTTTGTGATTCTTTGTCTTTTGATAAAGATCACTTCTCCAGGGCCCGTATTTTTTAAACAGAAACGGGTAGGGATCCATAAATCCTATTTCAATATTTTGAAGTTTCGCACGATGCGTATCGATACACCGCACGATGTTCCTACTCATATGTTAAAAGACCCGGATCAGTACATTACTCCGGTTGGAAAGTTTTTGCGTAAGACATCCCTGGATGAATTGCCGCAGCTGATCAATATCATCAAGGGCGATATGTCGATCATTGGTCCGCGTCCTGCACTGTGGAATCAGTATGATTTGATCGAAGAAAGAGATAAATACGGAGCCAACGATGTAATGCCTGGCCTGACAGGATGGGCCCAGGTCAATGGTCGGGATGAATTGGAAATCGAGTATAAGGCCAAACTGGATGGAGAATATGTAAAGCGACAGAGTTTTCTTTTTGACTGTAAATGTTTCTTTATGACGATCACTTCCGTTTTGAAACATGAAGGTGTCGTTGAAGGGGGAACGGGTCAGATGCATAAAGGAGATCCAAAGTGAAACGGGTATTGATTACCGGAAAGAACAGTTATTTAGGGGCTTTTGTGAAAAAGGAACTGGAAAAAGATCCTTTGAATTATGAAGTCAAAGAACTGGATCTAAAAGAAGAAACGTGGAAAAATTTTGATTTTTCCTCTTTTGATGTGGTTTATCATGTAGCGGGACTTGCGCATTCAACACCAGATGAAAGTCAGCGGGATTACTATTATAAGGTCAATACAGAACTGGCGTATCAATGTGCTTTAAAAGCGGCCAGGGAAGGTGTCTCGCAGTTTATTTTTATGAGTTCCATCATCGTTTATGGGAGCGGGGATGTGTCTAAAATGCGGATCATCACCAAAGATACGGCGCTGGATCCGGATAATTTTTATGGGGATTCAAAAAAACAGGCCGAGATCAAAATAAGATCCATTGATTCGAATATGAAAATCGTGATCTTGCGGCCGCCGATGATCTACGGACCGAAATCCAAAGGAAATTATCCGCTTCTTTCTAAATTTGCCCGAAAGACATTGATTTTTCCAAAATATAAAAATGAGCGAAGTATGTTGTTTGTCGGAAACTTAGCAGTTTTGATCAAAAAGTTAATGGATACTGAATTTGAAGGAATCTTGCTTCCTCAAAATAAGGAGACGGTACAAACATATAGAATGATCAAAGAGATTGCCCAATTTTACCATCATAAGATTTGGTTTACTTCTTTACTGAATCCTTTGGTTCATGGCTTTAAAAAGCTGACTGTGGTCAATAAGGTTTTTGGAAATCTGGTCATTGATCCAAGTTTATCGCATTTTGAACTGGATTATCAAAAATACTCTTTTGAACAAAGCATCGTTCTGACAGAAAAAGGAGATATGGATCTATGAAAGTAGGAATCGTCTGTGCTTTTGATACATACTTTGACCGGCTGGCGCTTTTAAAAGAGTATTATGAAGAAAAGGGCGCCCAGGTGATTGTCTACTCCTCGAATTTTTCACATCGTCAAAAAGAAAAGCTGGAGCACCATCCTTTGGTGGATGTCATGGTGCCGACAAAACCGTATCATAAGAATCTTTCAATTGCGCGTCTACGATCGCATGTTGATTTTTCTCGTGAGGTCGGAAATCTTTTAGAAAAGACGGATTTTGATTTGGTTCATGTGATGGTGCCGTGCAACTCATTGGTCAAATATGTACCCAAACATCCATTTAAGCTGGTGTTTGATGTGATCGATCTCTGGCCGGAGACTTTACCGATTTCCCGATTCAAAAACTGGTTTCCTTTTACGGTTTGGAAAAATATGCGGGATAAAGAGATCGATCAGGCGGATTTGATCTTTACAGAGTGTGAACTGTATCAAAATGTTCTCCAAAAAGCGGAAAATAAAAAATATAAAACATTGTATTGGGCAAGAAAAGAAGAACCCATGAAAACAGACGTTCAGTTAAGACAGGAAGAAGTACGATTCTGTTATCTAGGGTCGATCAATCATATCATTGACATAGATTTTATCGTGAACCTGTTAAAAGAATGCGCCAGGTATCGCCGTGTTTCCATCGATCTGATTGGCGATGGAGAATCAAAGAATGAGCTCATTCAATCTTTAAAACAGTATGGGATCCATGTCGAGGATCATGGCAAGGTCTATGATCAGAAAGAAAAACAGGCGATTTTTGATCGCTGTAATTTTGGCTTGAATGTGATGAAAGAAAGTGTTGTGGTGGGTTTGACCATGAAGTCTTTGGATTATATGTGCGCCGGGCTTCCTATCATTAATACGATTGGCGGCGATACCAAAGATTTCTGCAGCCAGTATGATATTGGATTTCATGTGCCCCATGATCAGATAGGTATAGCGGCTCAGAAAATCTGTTCCCAGACCATCATGGAAAATCAGATGCAGCGAAAAGCCATCCAGAAACTGTATGAGGATCATTTTACGAAAGATTCGTTTTTTGAAACGATGGATCGGGTTATGGAGGATCTATTATGAAGATCAAAAAGGGAATCATAGTTTTATATAATCAACGTGTAGAATTTTCGTCTTCCTACCGTAAATTTCGTTCCTTGAATCTTCCTCTTCTAGTCATCGATAACAGTACGGAATCAGAATATATTGAACACAATAAAAGAATTACGTCTGAAGATGGCAATACTTATTGTTCCATGGGGGAAAATGCCGGGCTGTCCAAAGCGTATAACCATGCTATAGAGATTTTAAAGGAACAAAGCTATGAAGACTATATTCTAATGATGGATGATGACACGGATTTTCCAGAAGATTTTTTGGAAGCGATGGAGAAAGCAATCGAAGAGCATTCGGCAGATATCTATCTTCCTATCGTACAGGCAGAAAACCATATCTTATCTCCGTGTCAAATAGAAAATGACCGCATCCGGGAACTGGAAGATCAAAAACACATTGATTTTTCTAAGCTTTCGGCCATCAACAGCGGAATGGTGATTTCCATGCGGGTATTTGATAAAATACACTACAATGAAGCGTTGTTTTTAGATTATGTGGATCATGATTTTATGCGGCAGGTAAGAAACAAGAATCTAAAGATCTGTATTGTGAATGCGGTGGTTCATCAAAGTTTCTCTTTATGGGCGGATACCAAAGAGAAGGCGAGCTGGCGTATTCAAACCTTAAAGAAAGATTTGAACGTGTTTTATGGAAAAGGGCTGAAAAACTGGTGGCTGGTGCAAATGATCATCATGAAACGAAAGCTTCGCTATATAGCTCGATTCAAAGATATTTCTATTTTATGGAAGTGATAAAAAATGAGAAGAAAAAGTGTTTCAGTGGCCATGGCGGCTTATAATGGGGAAAAGTATATTCAGGACCAAATGGTTTCTATTTTAAAACAATTGAAAATGGAAGATGAGTTGTTGATATCGTTGGATTTTTCAACGGATCATACCGAAGAAATCGTTTATTCTTTGGCAAAAGAGGATAAACGCATCCATATTGTTCAAGGGCCAGGACTTGGTGCCATTCAAAACTTTGAGAATGCGATCAATCTTGCGAAAAACGAAATCATCTTTTTGGCCGATCAGGATGATTACTGGCTGCCTGGAAAGGTGGATCGGGTCTTGAAAGAATTTGAAGATGACAACGTGAAGGTGGTCATGCACGATGCATCAATTGTGGATGAAAACTTGAATGTTCTTCATGAATCGTTTTTCAAGTATCGAAAAGTTCGTTTGGGAATCAGGGAAAACATCTTAAAAAATAGCTATATGGGTTGTTGCATGGCATTTACACAAGAGCTGAAGAACGAGTTTCTTCCTTTCCCGAAAAGAATCCCTATGCATGATCAGTGGATTGGTCTGGTTGGTGAACTGACGGGAAAGAATGTCTTGATTCCGGAGGTCTATTTACTGTATAGAAGACATGAAGACAACGAAACCAATCTTAAACATTCAGGTTTCTCGCAGATGGTCAAGTGGAGAGTGGATCTGTATAAAGAAGTTGAGAAGTTTAAAAAGCATAGAGAATTACTAAAGTCTGAACAATAGTTCAGGCTTTTTATATAGAGTTGAGTGTGGAAAAGCACAGATATTATGAAAAGGATACGGTTTTATGTTATCGTATAGAAGAATAAAGTAAGGGTAAAGATATGACTAAAATGATCTCAGTGGCTATGGCTAGCTATAATGGTGAAAAATATATAAAGAAACAATTGGATTCTATATTGGCTCAGACAAGAAGCGTAGACGAAATCATTATTGTCGATGATCAATCTACGGATCATACTCGCGAGGTGGTCGAAGAATACATAAAGAATCACCCGGAAATGAAATTTGTATTCTCTGTAAATGAAAAAAATCAGGGCTATAAAAGAAACTTTAAAATCGCTTTGTCGAAATGCCGGGGAGATTATATATTTTTATGTGATCAGGATGATATTTGGATGCCTAATAAAGTAGAAAAAATGACAGATATCATGGAGAAACATCCAAATATTCAGGTTTTGGCTTCTTCTTTTTCTTTTATTGATGGTGAAGACAACCCTTTTGAAATTGAACAGGTAAAAGGATTGTCAAATAACAATTTACTAAGAATGAATGTAGAGGCAAATGATTTAGTGCAAGTGACATTTGAAACGCTATTAACTCAAAATTCTTTTCAAGGATGCGCTTTAGTTGTGACCAAAGCTTTAAATGAAAAGTTTCAAAAAAATTTTACTGAAGATTTGTTCCATGATTGGTTGCTTAATTTATTTGCTGCTGAAGTAAATGGAATGTATTTTATTAATAAACCGCTTTTTCTATATCGAATTCATGAAAAAAATACAATAGGAATCAATGAACAAGAACATTTTAGTAATAAAGAAAGAGCAAAAAAAAGAAATGAATTGAAAACAAGGGTTTTATTTGCGCAGTATCCTTTAAAAACGCTAAAAACATTAGAGAAGAATGATCCGGATTTAATAAAAAATCAACCAGATTACAGACAACGAATGGACTTCTATCAAAATCATATCCAATACTTAACGAACAGAAATATTGTCAAACTGTTTTTGCAAAACTTTTCTCCTTATTACAAAGGTATAAAAACTAGAAAAGCACGAATTATGGACTTGATTTTCGTGATTTGGAAAAAGAAACAAGTATAATTGTAAAATAATTTTATTAAAAAAATTAGAAAGGAATCGCAATGCAATTAAATGAGATACATGTAACAAATGGGAACGTTGTAAATACTCTTAATATAATTCATAATCAGGAAAAATGGAACTTCATTAATAACGATCCTCAGATAGAAATTAAGTTTGACTTTCCTGTGCGAGGAATTCGCATAAAAGCAGAATCAAATTCCGATTTTTTCTCAAGCTGTGTAGAGATATATTATAAGAAAGAAGATGGTTCATTTGATGAAGAACATAAATATTCTTTTTCTCGGGATTTTTGTTTAGAAACTTTTACTGATATATATTTTGATGATTTTTATGATGGTTTTAGAATTGATTTAGATAAAAACAATAATCAATGCTCTTTTTCAAGTTTTGAAGTCATGCCTGTGAATGACATGGATTTTGTAAAAGAGATGGAAAAAAACATTGGCCTTCATAGAGATGAGGGGATTTTGTTGATCACTCATGATCTTTCTAATACAGGAGCACCTATATTGGCTTTTAATATTGCAAATGTTTTAAATAAGAAATTAGATGTTATTACACTTTCTTTACTAACAGACCCTGATTCAGATGTGTGTATGAAATATCACAATGCCCAATTACCATTGTTTTTTATTCATGACTTTTCTTACGCGAAATATTCTTTTTATGGTGACGTTCCTTTTCACAAATATGGCTCTTTAGAGAATATGAAAAATAATCTTTTCTTTGAAGCTGCCCGAAACATGGGAATTAGAACGGTTATCACAAATACAGTTGTGTCGGGTTCAATCGTGCAATTATTAAAAGATTATGATTTTACGATTATTTCTTTGATTCACGAAATGAAAAATACAATTTTACATTATGGTTTTCAGAGATCAGGTGATTTAATAGCAAAATATTCTGATTATATCGTATTTCCAAATGAAAATGTGAAGCAAGATTTTGAGGATATTTATCCTAAGATTTATGGCAAAATGATGATTCGACCTCAAGGAGTATATTTAAATAGCAAATTTAATGAAGTTGAAGATATCGTGTTCAGTGAGTTTCATATTGATAAGTCAACAAAATATATAATGGGCTCCGGAACGGCAGAATTACGCAAAGGGATAGATTTATTTATAGCGGCTGCGATTTCATTGGGAAGCAAATTTGAAAACTTACACTTTATATGGACAGGGCCTTTTCATAACGATGAGCTAGCATCTTGGATGAAACTACAAATTCGTAAATCCGGAATGGAAAAACGAATTCATCTTTTGCCCTTTATTAAGGATTCCAATATATATAAAACACTATTGTCGAGAGCAAAAGCTTTTTGGTTAACTTCTAGAGAAGATCCTTTTCCTTCTGTTGTTTTAGAAGCATTGAAATTTCATATTCCTGTTCTGGGATTTGACAATAGTGGAGGATTTTCTGTAATGGCGCAAAATAATCAGGCGATTGGTATCAAAGAGTTTGATATTGTTCAGTTAGTAGAAAAAACGGAAGAACTTTTACAGGGAAAAAGCCTAATCAATTGGGAAAATGTAGATAATTTTTGTGAAGAATTAGATTTTGAAGAATATTGTGATTATCTTTTTGACCTTTCACATTCTGAAAATACAATCACTCCCGATTTAAATGTTTATAAATATCAAAATAGCTCGAAAAAACATTATTATGAACGACAAGGTAAAGTTTCTTCAAAAGAGGAGAAGATGATAAGACTAAAAAATGCCAATTTTATTTTTAGAGTTAAAAAAGCGTATTTGGATGAAGTAGTCTTGTTGGATACAGCGATTGGTTCCGACAATGTTGGCGACGAAATTATCATGTCTTATTGTGATGACATATGCAAGAATACTTTTCATTTGTCAAAGATTCGACATATTCCTACACATATTTATGATGAACAAATCGAAAAGATTGAAAATAATTTGAAAATTCTTTGTGGGACAAACTTGATTTATAAACAAATGGAAAACTCTCGCCAGATGGTATTTCCAGAAAATATAAAGGCTATGAAGAATACCTGTCTGCTTGGAGTTGGCATGCAGCAAATTGGGCTGAATGAAGATACGAGTCAATATACGAAAAAGTTATTGAAACTTATGTTAAACAACGAGTACTTACATTCAGTAAGAGATGAGCAAACGAAGGAGTTTTTAAATAGTCTTGGTATAGAAAACGTAGTGAATACGAGTTGCCCCACCATGTGGAATTTAACGGAAGATCATTGCAACAAAATCCCTAAAACGAAAAGTAAAAATGTTCTTACAACGATTACAGATTATGCACAAGACAAAGAAATGGATGCATTAATGCTGAACATATTGAAGTCTGCTTATGAAAAGGTCTATGTGTGGATACAAGGACAATGCGATTATGATTACTTAAAAAGTTTAGGTGATTGTAAAAATCTTATTTTACTTCCTCCTACATTAAAAGATTTAGATAGATTATTAGATACCGAAGACTTGGATTATATTGGAACTAGACTGCATGCAGGGATTCGCAGCTTAAATAAATATCATAGAAGTTTGATTGTTGTTGTGGATAATCGTGCCAGGGCAATTCATAAAGATACTAATTTACCGGTGATAGAACGAGATTCTTTGCATCAGAATCTTATGAATTGGATATATTCTGATTTTGAAACCAAGATTAGCTTGCCATTGAATGAAATTCAAAGATGGAAGGGCCAATTCTAGCCATTTATCCTAAAGTTGTAGATTTATAAAAATATGCTAAAATAAGACTGTTTGACTTGATGAGGTGAGCACATGGAGAATATCAATGCAATTGAAGTAAGAAATATGTCTAAAAGCTTTAAGATCGAATACGATCGAGCTAACACTTTAAAGGATAAATTACTTTTTTGGAATCGTGGTAACGTGGAAGTTCACCAAGTATTAAGAAATATAAATCTCAACATAAAGAAAGGTGAAACGGTAGCTTTGATAGGGACGAATGGCTCGGGAAAGTCCACATTATTAAAGTTGATGACAAAAATAATATTTCCAAGCGAGGGTACTATAAAAACTTATGGAAAGTTAACGTCTTTATTAGAATTAGGAGCTGGTTTTCATCAAGATTTTACAGGCAGAGAAAATATCTATTTTAATGCATCTATTTTTGGGTTAACACGTAAAGAAATTGATCAAAGAATTGACAAAATTATAGAATTTTCAGAGTTAGAAGATTTTATAGATAATCCTATACGTACATATTCTTCCGGAATGTATATGCGTTTAGCTTTTTCTGTTGCTATTAATGTAGATGCAGATATTCTGCTGATTGATGAGATACTCGCTGTCGGTGATCAGCATTTTCAAGATAAGTGTTACGCAAAACTTGAAGAATTAAAAGATTCGGGAAAAACAATAGTTATCGTTACCCACAGTTTAGGTGAAGTAAAGAAACTGTGTCATCGTGCAATATGGATATATAAAGGTGAATTAAAATTGGATGGCGATCCAATTTATGTGATTGATGAGTATTTGAAGCAGAGTGCTATTGATCACAAAGAAGAGAGAAAGAAAGCAAAGGAAAAAGGCGAATTTAAATCAAAAACCATTATGTATGTTGATTCTCCACGAGACTTAGCTGTTGTAAAAAATGTGAATAAAATGCTTCTGCGTGGTTGGAAGATATCAGATGAAGAAAATACAAAACTAAAAGTTTTCATAGATGATCAGGAAATAGAAGGAATTCAGGTTCAACCACGTCCAGATGTGTATGAAGCTTACATGGAGCAATTTGATGGAATGTTGGATTCAAATCAAATTGGTTGGAAGAAAGAGTTTGATGTCACTAAATTAGGGATAGGAAAACATTTCTTAAAAGTTATTTGTTTAGATGAGAAGGATAACGAATTATCTTCCAAAGAAGTTGAGTTCAGTAAAGAATAGAGGGAAGAATTAAACTATGCAAGTATGGAAAGATATATATAATTATCGCGAGTTACTTAAAACCAATATAAAGAAAGATATTCGTGGTAAATATAAAGGAAGTTTTTTAGGTATATTATGGTCCTTTTTAAACCCTTTGTTACAAGTAATGGTTTATTGGATAGTGTTTCCATTTATTATGGGAAGAGCCGGTGCAGTGGATAACTACTTATGTTATTTGGTCACTGGTATTATTCCCTGGACTTTTTTTACTACTGTTGTTAATGCTGGAACAGTTTCCATGATAAACAATTCAGGAATCATAAAAAAAGTCTATTTCCCTAGAGAAGTTCTTTTGATTTCACAAGTATGTAGTGGCATTATAAACTTTTTTATTTCCTGTATTATTGTAGTGATTTTTTGTGTTGGTACAGGTGCGGGTATTTCTTATCATTTAATTTGTTTACCCATTATAGCAATCATAGAAGCTATACTAAGTTTAGGTATTATTTTTATTTTAAGTGCTATCGAGGTTTATGTGCAAGATATTGAATATGTGGTTGGTTTTCTTTTGAATATGGGATTTTATGCAGCTCCTATCCTATATCAGATGAATGTATTAGATGGGGCAGGTATATTACAGAAGCTAATTTCATTAAATCCTTTTACAGTCTTGATTTCGGCATATAGAGACATTTTTATGTATCATGAATGGCCGGATGTATCTGGACTGGCAGCCGTTTTTTGCTTGGCATTGGTGATTTTACTGATTGGATATTTTGTGTTTAAGAAATTGGAAAAAGGTTTTGCGGAAAAACTTTAATAAAATGAAGGAGTCGTATCTGCATGGCATTTAAATATAGTATCGATGATATAAAATATAAAAAGTGTAAAGAATTCTCATATATTGTAATTCACGGATGGTGTCTTTCTGAAAATGGAGGGTCCGTAGATTATAAAGTGTTGATCAATCATTTGGAACATTCTTTTTCGTTATCTAGATATTCACGAAAAGATGTACTTCAATACTTAAAAAAATCTGGTGAAGAAGACAAAATTGGATTTAAAATATATGTGGATGTAAAGGATGTTGACGTTGAAAACATTCAATTATTTTCTTGTTCAAAAAATGATGAAACTAAGATTTATAGTGCAAATAAAGAGAAACTAAATAAAATTAAAGATATATATCCTTTAGAGTATTATGTAGATTCAGTAGATAAAAATCAAAATGAATATAAGATTTATGGATGGGCTTATTCTTTGTCGGACCAGTCTCTAAAATTGATTGGCAGGGATGTTAAAAATAATTCTATTCTAGAATCGAGCGTTCAATGGCTTTTTAGAAATGATGTCGGTAGTTTTTACGATTTGCCTGAAGCTAAAAGATGTTGTGGCTTTCAGTTTGATATAAAGACGGATCGAAAATTTAAATTATATGCTCAATGCGGCGGAGAGGAATTTGAAATAGAATACGATAAAAAAAATCCTTCTCTAAAGCAATTGTTTGGAGCTTATGCTAAAAACTTAAATTCGAAAAATGTAAAGAAAGCAATAAAATATGTGCGTGATAATGGTGTTATAAAATTTGCCCATAGGTTGACTTTAGGGCCGACTGAAGAAATATCGTATAATCAATGGTTTTCTTCTAATCAACCGACAAAAGAAGAATTGGAAGAACAAAAAAAGACAACATTTAGTTTCTCTCCAAAGATTAGTTTGATTTGTGCGACATATAACACACCTATTGAGTTTTTAAACGAAATGATTTCATCCGTTTTAAGTCAAACTTACTCAAATTGGGAATTGTGTATTGCAGATGGAAGCACCGATGATAAAGTGCAAAATTGTATTGAGAAAAACTATCTATCAGATTCTAGAATCAAGTTTCAGAAATTATCTGATAATTTTGGGATCTCTGAGAATATGAACGCTGCACTTAGTTTAGTTTCCGGAGATTATGTAGGTCTTTATGATCATGATGATATGCTTACACCGAATGCACTTTTTGAGGTAGTGTCTTCGTTGCAAGATTATCCTTATCAGTTTATTTATACAGATGAAGATAAATACATGACAGATTTAAAAGAGCTGCAGGATCCTCATTTCAAATCAGATTTTAATATTGACCTTTTAAGAAGTGTAAATTATATTTGTCATTTTTTAGTAGTGAGCAAGAAGTTGATTGAAAAGGTGGGTGGCTTTAGAAAAGAGTTTGATGGTGCACAAGATTATGATTTTGTTTTGAGATGTATTGAGAATATCTCTGAAAAAGAAATACATCATATTCCTCAAATATTGTATCATTGGCGTATGCACAGTGCTTCAACGGCTTCCAATCCGCAGAGTAAATTATACGCATTTGAAGCTGGAAAAAATGCTATTCAAGCGCATTTGAACCGTGTCAATTTAAGAGGGACTGTTTCTATGCAAGAAAATTTGGGACTTTATCGAGTTAAATATGAAGTTCTAAAAGAAGATAAAGTATCGATTCTTATTCCCAACAAAGATCATATTGAGGATCTACAAAAATGTATTAGTTCTATTTTGAAATCTAGTTATACCAATTATGAAATCATTGTAATTGAAAATAATAGTGTAGAAGAAAGAACGTTTTCATATTACGATGCTTTGAGTAAAGAGTATCAAAATATCAAAGTCGTTTATTGGGATGATGAATTTAATTATTCCGCAATCAATAATTTTGGGGCAAAGTATGCAGATGGAAAGTATTTGTTATTATTGAATAACGATACGGAGATGCTAAACGATCAATGCATTGAAGAAATGGTTAGTTATTGTCAGAGAAAAGATGTGGGAATAGTCGGTGCTCGTCTTGTCTATGACGATAATACAATTCAACATGCTGGCGTAATTGTAGGACTCGGAGGAATTGCTGGCCATAGCTTCATAGGAAAACCGATGAATGATCCTGGTTATTTTGGACGCATATTATGTGCTCAGGATTTGAGTGCGGTGACGGCAGCCTGTCTTATGGTAAAAAAAGAAATATTCAATCAAGTAAATGGTTTATCAGAGGATTTAAAAGTTGCATTTAATGATATTGATTTCTGTTTAAAGGTACGCCGAAAAGGATATCTTGTGGTTTACAATCCATATGCTATTTTATATCACTATGAGTCTAAATCCAGAGGAGCTGAAGATTCTCCTGAAAAAATACAAAGGTTTAATAGCGAGATTCAGAATTTTAGAGGGAAATGGCCAGAAATCTTATCTAAGGGGGATCCTTATTACAACCCGAATTTAACTTATATGGGGGAATCTTATACTTTGAAACAAGATTAAAAGCAATCTACGTGATGCAAAGGTTTGAAAAATGAAATCATATTCAACAGGACAATTTGCTAAATTGGCGAATGTAACCGAACGCACAATTCGATATTATGACAAAATAGGGTTGTTAAAACCCTCTTTTGTTATGGACAATGGATACAGAAAATATACACAATCCGATTTATTAAAGTTACAAAAGATTCTGTCTTTAAAACACTTGGGTTTTTCTTTGGAAGAAATATTTCCAATGGTATTGAAAGAACAAAACATTAAAGAATCGTTTACGATGCAGATAAATTTATTAAACAGTCAAATTCTGCATTTACAGGGAATTCGTGATTCTATGGAGAATTTGTTGAGAAATATTGATGAAGATAATTTGAACTGGAATCAAATCATCACATTGTTCCAAATGTCGAATATAGAATCGGAGATTGTGAAACAGTATAAAGATTCAAATAATTTAAACGTACGTATTTCTTTGCATGATCAGTTTTCTACAAACAAGACAGGATGGTTTAACTGGCTTTTTGAACGGATTGATTTTTCTAAAGTGAATCGTTTATTGGAAGTTGGTTGCGGCAATGGAAAACTCTGGGAAAATCGAAATATTGATTTAAGAAACCGAGAGATTTTTTTATCAGATATATCGGAAGGAATGGTACAGGAAGTACGAAGAAAACTTGGAAAAGAGTTTAACTGTATACAGGCCGATTGCCAGTCGATTCCTTTCAAGGACGGATATTTTGATACTGTGGTTGCCAACCATGTATTGTTTTATGTCCATGATTTGAACAAAGGGTTGTCTGAAATTTATAGAGTGTTAAAAAATTATGGCACATTTTATTGCAGTGCTTATGGGAAAAACCATATGAAGGAAATTACAGAACTGGCACAGTCTTTTGATTCCAGAGTGGTTTTGTCACAAAACAAGCTTTATGATTTTTTTGGCTTGGAAAACGGGAAACAAGTATTAAAAAATTATTTTGCTACTGTAGATTTCATTCCCTATGAAGATTCATTGATTGTAAATCAAGCCCAACCCTTGATTGATTATATTATGAGCTGTCATGGTAATCAGAATGAAGTCATAGGGCCTAGAATTTT
>NZ_CALVGO010000016.1 GCF_944327125.1 uncultured Faecalicoccus sp. | reverse complement strand
CATCTCCCATCAAGCGATACTTTTGTCCGTCTTTTCCCTGCAGAACAAATGTATGGGTATGACATAAGGCACAATTTGTCCGTTTGCCGTCTTTGCACAAGGTATTGATCACACAGTGTTTCATGATCATCAATCGCCGTTTTCCATAAAGGGTCACCATGACCGGGGCTCTGAAGCCATACCGGGTGCAAAAAGCCTTCATCAAATCTTCGATATCCTGATCTTTGCATTCCAGGCTGAGGATCGCTCCTTGAAAGCCCAGATGCAGCAGGCAGGCCAGAGCATAAGAATTTGTAATATTGTAACGAAGATCGGCTATATCCTTGCGCTTAGAATCCATTCCCTCTGACACCCACAGTTTTTCGGATAGAGATACTGGATCAAGATGAACATCATAAGGTTTTTCAAGGATCTCTTTTTCTTTTGTCTTTTCTTGAAAAAAGGCATCAACGGCTTTCTTTCGCAAATGATTCAAAGCCGATAAAGAAAAATAGAAATCACCCTCAAGATCAAAATCAAAACGATCGATTTCCAGACAAGTATCCTTTGTCTTAGAAAACTGTTTGATCAGTGTCTTTTCATCGGTAGGACAGTTTTTGGCTCTGTCGGCCAGTTCATCGCTTTGCACACTCACAAAAAGATCTTTCTGCGACAACCGACAGACCAATGGATGACCGATACCTTTGCAGGAAAGCTGACAGTGGACCTTGATTTTTCTTGCGGCATCCTGTACTTTCTGTTCCACTTCTTTTTGAAGTTTGAAATCCGTTGTTTTCAAAACCTGCGTTTTCACCGGAACCTTTTTATCAAACGATATGGAAATGACTTCCCCCGGACTTCCATAAGAAACAAGGCGGTCTTTGGCATCATAGATATAATTTACTCGGCATCCATGCATTCCTAAGCGGATCCCATCATTTTGATTCAACCGATCGTTCAGCCGAACCCACACTCTTCCTTTTTTATTGGCAATCACCTTTCCTATCGGGATTCCCTGGTGATTGCATGTCTTTGTATTCATCAAATCATAGCCTCTTTGATCCTGATAATGCCCTGTACTAAAACCTCGGTTGTAGACGACCTTTAATTCTTTTTGATCCTTTTGATCCAGCGTTCCGCCTTCCAGAACCTTCTTGACTTTAGAAACCGCTTCATAGACATATTCCTTACTTTTCATGCGTCCTTCAATTTTGATGGAACAAATACCTAGATCCTGAAGTTCTTTGGCTTGTTCAATCAAAGACAGATCCTTTGGACTTAAAAGATAGTTTCCTTGTGTTTTCACTTCGGTTCCATCTTGATAGAGTGTATAGGGCATACGGCACGGTTGGGCACACATGCCCCGGTTTCCGCTCCGCCCATATTTTAATGAGCTGAATAAGCATTGCCCGCTATAACAAATACAAATGGCCCCATGGACAAAGGTCTCAATTTCCATTCCGGTTTGCACACAAGCCGCAATTTGTTCTTTGGTGCACTCCCTTGCCAGGACCACACGTTTTACACCCAGTTTCTTTAACTGTTCAATCTGTTTAGGATTTGTGATTGACAATTGCGTAGAAGCATGAATCACCAAATTTGGCAAGCGCTCGTGAAGCAGATGAATCAACCCCAGATCTTGTACAATCAAGGCATCCACTCCCATTTCATGAAGGAGTTTGGCCTGGTTGTAGGCTCTTTCCATTTCACTTTCAAACAAAAGTGTATTCATCGTGACATGGACCTTGATGTCCAGCAAATGACATCGATCGATTACCCTCTGCATTTCTTCAACCGTAAAATTTTGGGCATAAGCTCGTGCTCCAAAATCCGGCATAGCACAATAGATCGCATCACAGCCTGCTTGAATAGCCGCTTCTAAAACTTCCATATTTCCAACAGGAGCTAAAATTTCAATTTTATTCATGAGTTCAGTATATATTCATCTTTATCATTTTTCCACAAAAAAAAGCGGAGTGCTTCCACCCCGTTTTTGAACCCCCTGTCAGCTTTCTGACTTTTTTTCTTTATACTCTTTATAGTCTTGTATTGCCATCTTTGCCTCATAGATCGTTACCATTATGCCCAATATGTATATAAAGGTAGGAAACAAATCGAAAGAAAAGGTATGATTTATCATCATCACAGTATCTTCAATGGTCCATATCAGAGCCAAGATGAACCAGATTAAATGAGAACGTCTCATAAAATTTAATACGCCTGTAATGTTGTTTTCCAATAAGCATAAGGGGGTTGATTGCATTGTAGTGAGTTAGGAGGATATGGACATGCCTTTTTTTCGACAGTACGAATCACTTTAAATCTCTTCCTAGTTCCATAGGCCACTAAGTTTTCAATAACTTGTCTTGCGATATATCCACAAACATCTTCTCCTGTGACACCTTGAATCACTTCACAACCTGTTTTAATTTTATTTCCAACTTGATATGCCCAAAAAAGCCAAACAAGCGCAGTCCAAACAATGCCTTTACTGTTTCCAGAGTATTTTTTTAATTGTTCAGACTCTTCTACCGTTGGAGAAGTATATATGGTAACCCTATCATTTTCTATAATGGAAATAGAAGTTGTCCCATTTTCATTATATTGGATAGCTACATTTTTGTCTTTACGAGAAATATTGTATTCTGTTTCTATGAATTTGATAAATTCTTCATCGCTTTCATTCCCAGAGAGTCTAGGTATAGAACAAGCAATCGTTTTCTTATTGTTCTCCACTTTATTTTCATAAGCAAAAACTGAAACTCCAGAAGAAACCAGGCAAGTAGATAAGCAAATCAAATAAACAATAATTTTTTTAAAAGAAAAATTCATAAACATTCCTTAGAAATAATTTGAGATTATTTCTATCCTTCGATTTTATATATATCATATTAGTATTATATATGCAATACTATTATATTTTTTTATCCTTATTTGCAGTACTATTTTCAGTCAAGTTCACAATCCGTTTTGATTTCATTCATTTTGGTATCTTGGATCGGTTTCTTAAATCCTTTCAGGCACAAAAAAAGCCGATCACTCGGCTATTTTCGTTCTTCGTAGTATTTCTGGATCGCATCGAAGGTTTCCTGAGAAATGACATGCTCAATATGGCAGGCGTCATTTTCAGCGATTTCTTTAGGAACTCCGATTTCTTCCAGCATTTCACAGAAGAACTGATGACGGCGATACGTTTCATTGGCCAGACGATGACCACTTTCTGTAAGATACAGGAATTTATTGGAATCTAAAGACAGATACCCTTCCTTTTCCAGAAGCTTGACCGCATGCGATACGCTGGGTTTTGAAAACCCAAGATAGCTTGCGACATCCACGCTTCGTACATGTTCTATTTTTTCACTTAAGACCAAGATGGCTTCTAAATAGTCTTCCAATGATTCTCCTAATTCCATAGTTTACACCTCTTATAGAGCCATTTTATAAGGAATGCCTCATTCTGTCAAACAACTTGCCTTCCAAAAAAAGAACCAGCTTTCGCTAGTTCTCATAGATCTCAAGCACCTGATATCCTTTGGCTTCTAATGCCTGTTTCAAGGCATTAGGATCCTGGGCATCGCAGCGAACCACCATATTGGCAACGCCATCCTTGAAAGAATACACCCCAATATGGGAAATATTGACTTTCTGTTCCACAAAGATATCCGAAAGTTTTCCGATCGCACCCATTTCGTCTTTGACAGCGATGGTGATACGAACGCCTTTATCTTTCCATCCTAAAACACTCAGGAAACAGCCAAATACATCGTTTTGGGTAACGATTCCTACGACATTGTTTTCATTATCCACGATAGGAACGCATCCAATATCATGAGTACGCATCGTTTCCGCACACGATTCCATCAGTTCGTCTTCGTTCATGGAGATCACATTTTTGATCATGACTGTATTCACAGTTGTTTTTGACAAGAGATAGTTCAGTTCATAAATGCTTAAAGACGTGGCCGCCGAATGACTGGTGGCGATCATCCCTTCGGTGATCAGCCCAATCAATTTCTGGTTTTCCACAACCGGAAGACGATGGATCTTATGTTCTTTCATGATTTCCAGCACTTCCGAGATGGTTGCGTCTTTTTCTGTGCAAATGACATCTTTGGTCATATAATCTTTGACTTTAAACATTCTTTTATCCTCCTAAATAGGCTTTTTGAATATCCGGACTGGCGGCCAGTTCTTCGCCGGTTCCGCTCAATACGACTTTCCCTGTTTCCATAACATACGCCCGATGAGCAATGGACAAAGCCATCTTGGCATTTTGTTCCACCAGCAACACCGTTGTTCCCTGCTGATTGATTTCCTGAATGATAGAAAAGATTTCTTTGACCAGGATCGGCGCCAGACCCATGCTGGGTTCATCCAGCAGTAACAGCTTAGGTTTGGCCATCAAGGCTCGTCCCATCGCCAGCATCTGTTGTTCTCCTCCAGAAAGCGTGGAAGCATCCTGATCCACACGTTCTTTCAAGATCGGAAACTGTTTATAGACTTTTTCCAGGTCTTCCTGGATGCCTTTTTTATCTTTTCTTAAGAAAGCTCCCATCAAAAGATTTTCGTATACGCTCAATCCGGTAAAGATCCGTCTTCCCTCAGGAACTTGGGTCAATCCCTGCATAACGATCGCTTTGGGGTTTTTCTTAAAGATCGATTCCCCCATAAATACGATATCTCCGCTGGTTTTCTTTTTGATGCCGCTGATACTTTGCAGCATCGTTGTTTTTCCGGCCCCATTGGCACCGATCAATGAAACGATCTCACCTTCATTGACTTCCAGATCGATTCCCTTCAGAGCTTCGATCACGCCATAGTGCACATGGAGATCTTTTACTTCCAACATCGCCATACTAGATTTCCTCCCCTAAGTAAGCCTTGATGACAAACTCATTGTTTCGGATCTCTTCCGGATTGCCATCGGCAATCAGCTTTCCATAATCCAATACATAGATTCGTTCACAGATCTTCATGACCAGGGACATATCGTGCTCAATCAAAATGATCGTCAAATTGTATTTGTCACGGATACGGTGGATCAAATCCGTCAGCTGCGCCGTTTCCTGCGGGTTCATCCCTGCAGCCGGTTCATCCAGAAACAGAATTTTCGGCTGGATGGCCAAAGCACGGGCAATCTCCAGACGTCTTTGTTCCCCATACGGCAAATTGGTGGCCTGTTCATTTCTTTTTCCATACAGGCCCACTTCCTTTAACAGTTCGCAAGCCTTTTCTTCGACCCACTGTTCTTCACTGTAATAAGAAGGCAGGCGGAAGATGGCCGCAAGCGTTCCATAGCGAATGTTTTTATGCATCGCCACCTTGACATTTTCCAGGACCGTCATTGTTTTGAACAAGCGAATATTCTGGAACGTCCGCGCAATCCCGTAAGCGGTGATCTTATACGGTTTTAAGCCGCCTAACTGCACTTTCTTCCCATCGTTATCAAATTCGATCAATCCGCTGCTGGGTTCATAGACTCCGGTCAGAAGATTGAATAAAGTTGTCTTCCCGGCTCCATTGGGTCCGATAAGACCAATCAGCTCGCCAGGATTGATTTTCATCGAAACATTGGATACGGCACAAAGACCGCCAAAGTTTTTGGTTAGATTTTTTACTTGAAGAATCGGTTCCATTTTATTTCTCCTTTCGTCTGTTCAGTAACTTTTTAAAGGAGAACTCACGGGTTCCCAACAATCCAGAAGGCTTGAAGATCATAATGATGACCAAAGCCAGACCATAAATGATCATACGAATGTCTGAGAAATTCTGCAGGATCATATTCAAGACACCGATGGCAGCCGCTGCGATCACACTGGAAGTCATAGAGCCCATACCGCCAAAGACAACCATGACCAGAATATCGATCGAACGGTTGAACGTAAACTGCGTAGGGTTGATGACATAAAAGTTACATGCGAATAAAGCACCGGCCATACTGGCCAGGATGGCGCCAATCACAAAGGCGATGACCTTATAGCGGGTCGTATTGATTCCCATAGCTTCTGAAGCAATCTCATCTTCGCGGATAGAAAGGCAGGCACGTCCTGGAGCACTGCGGGTAAAGTTACACACAACGATCAGGGAGATCACAACCCCCGCCAGCAATAACGGCCAAGTGGTCAAACGAGGGATCCCGCTCAGACCAGCCGCTCCATTGGTGATTTCCATATTCTGAACGACGATACGGATGATCTCGGCAAATCCCAACGTGGCAATCGCAAGATAGTCTCCTTTCAAACGAAGGGTAGGAATGGAAACGATCAGTGCCACGATGGCAGAAATCACAAAGCCAATAAGAAGTCCAATCATAAAGCCGCCAAAATTCGGCATCATTTTCGTTACGATCCCGGCGCAGTAAGCTCCGATACACATGAAGCCCGCATGTCCTAAGGAAAACTGTCCGCAGATCCCGATGACAAGATTCAAAGAAACCGCAAGAATAATATTGATACAGATATTATAAAGAGTAATTTGGTAATAAGAGTTGATGATACCGGCATTCATTAAAAGGCTGCAGACCACAAAGATCACAATGGCACTGCCAAGCCACGCTAGATTTTCTTTGCACAAAAGTTGTTTTGGCATAGACTACACCTTCTCTCTTTGGTTCTTGCCCAACAAGCCATCCGGCTTGATGATCAAGATCAAGATCAAAATCAGGTATACGATCGCATCCCGGTATAAAGAACTTCCATAAGCCACGACCATGGTTTCGGCAATTCCGATAAACAATCCCCCGATCATAGCGCCTGGCACGCTTCCAATTCCCCCGAATACGGCGGCAATAAACGCTTTTAAACCTGGCACCATTCCCATCAAAGGATCGATGGAATTGTAGTAGATTCCCACCAGGATCCCGGCAACACCGGCCAGCGAACTTCCTAACAAAAAGGTAAACGAAATCGTCGTATCCACATTGATCCCCATCAGTTTGGCGGCATCTTCATCCACACTGACGGCTCGCATGGCACGGCCCATCTTTGTCTTTTTAATGATCAGCTGCAGAGCAATCATCAAAAAGATCGTAATCGCAAAAATATAGATCTGCTGCATGGAGACCGTAACCGGCCCCAGAGTGAAAGTCGCACTGCTTAAAAGCGTCGGATACGTCTTTACTTCACTTCCCATGACATACTGGGTCGTATATTCCAGCACATAGCTGACACCAATGGCAGTGATCAAGGCGGCGATCCGGGTCGCATGCCGCAAAGGCTTGTACGCAATTCGTTCAATGATCACGCCCAGGATCCCGCAGACAACCATACTGGCAATCATTGCCGGAAAAAAGCTGAATCCAAAGTAGGTCGTCGTGATAAAAGCCACATAGGCCCCTAACATATAAATGTCCCCATGGGCAAAGTTGATCAGTTTGATGATTCCATAAACCATGGTATATCCCAAGGCAATCAGCGCATAGATCGAACCCAGGGACAGACCATTGATCATCTGTTGTAAAAACTGGCTCATATTTTCTCTCCTTACCTAGAAAAAAGGGGAAGGTCCCTTCCCCTGATACATCTTCCTGACTATTTTTCTACAGATACTTCTGTAGCGGCTGTCTGTACACCGTTTTCCAGTTCAACAACCATAACGGTCTTGATTGGAGAATGTGTATCATCAAATGTAAAGGATCCGGTAATTCCAGAGAATTCAATACCTTCCAAAGTTGTCTTCAATTCTTCTCCGGTTGCTCCGGCTTCTTCCAAAGCCTGCAGTGCCAGGTTCGCTGAATCGTATGCCAAAGCGGAGAACATATTTGGTGCTTCCCCATATTCTTCCGTATAAGAATCAATGAAGTTTGTCAGTTCTTCACTGGCATTCAGCGTTGTATAACAAGTCGTATAGTATGTGTTGTTCAGATTTTCAGCTCCCGCTAACTGAGCCAATACTTCCGATTCAAATCCGTCGGCACCTACGATTGGTGTATCGATTCCCATATCACGTGCCTGTTTGATGATCAAACCAGCTTCAGAATAGTAACCGGCAATATACAGAACGTCAAAATCTTTTGATTTCATATCTGTCAGCATCGAAGCAAAATCCTGGTCTCCTGAGTTGTAGCTCTTTTCGGCAACCACTTCGCCGCCCATTTCGGTAAAGTCTTCCTTGAATGTTTTGGCAAGTCCTTGTCCATAATCGCTGACTTCGTTGATGATGGCCGCTTTTTTAACGCCTAAAGTCTCATAAGCATATTGAGCCATGGCTGCGCCCTGATAAGAATCCTCGAAACAGATACGGAAGGCATATGGATACGTTTCTCCATTGTCGTTGGTGGTCGCATCGATCTGTGTGGCCGATGGTGAAATTACCGGAACGGCATTGTCACTGGCTACCTGATACGTTGCGATCGAAGTAGTACTTGTCGCTGGTCCAACCAGGACAGAAGCTCCATCTTCCGTGATCAGACGAGTGGCAGCGGTCGTACTTTCCGAGTTCTCGGCTTTGTTGTCCTGTTCTGCGATTTCAATTTTATATTTGGAGTCTTTGTTTGCGTTGTATTGGTCAATGGCCAATTTGGCTCCGTTGTATTCGGCCGTACCATAGCTGGCTGTTGCACCGCTTAATTCAAAGTTTAAACCAATTGTAACGGTATCTCCATCCGCTAATGTTTTTCCTCCGCCGGCGGCTCCACCGGAACTGCATCCTGCCAGCATTCCTACCGCAAGGGCGGAAGAAGCCAACACTTTTAAGAAATTACCTTTCATACTTACTCCTCCTTAACAATAAAATGAATATGTATATATTCTACCCACATTTTCCCATATTTACAAGCGGTTTTTGAAAATATTTTGAAAACATGTAAACGGCTTTTGAAAATATTTTCAAAAAGAAAAAGTGGAGATCCTATATCCCCACCATCATCGATGAAACATTCACAAAGAATTCCATGATGTTCGACTGCAGCATCGAAAGCGGTCCACTCAAGATTCCCAAATAGATCAATACGATCAGAATCAGCATAAAGAAAGGCGATCCTTCGATAAAGCGATAGTATTGGTCATCCGGTAAAAACGAAAATAAAACTTTTGATCCATCCAGAGGTGGAACCGGAATCAGATTGAAGAGACCAAATCCTATGTTCATTCCTGCCGAAGTGGCCAGTACGGTCAATAGAAAACTTCCGGCATCGGATATCACAAAGGAAGGCACAAATCGAATCAGTCCCATATAAATCAAAACGCATAGAAACGCTAAAAGAAAATTGGCCACAGGGCCGGCAAAGCTGGTCCAGATGATCCCTGTCTTTCGATCCTTGTAATAAGAGGCATCCACCGGTACCGGTTTGGCCCATCCAAAATGAAACAACAAAAGGCACAAAACGCCCAGCCAGTCGATATGCCGAAACGGATTGAGCGACAGCCGTCCTTGACTTTTTGCCGTAGGGTCCCCTAACCAGTAGGACACCAGGGCGTGGGCCATCTCGTGGATCGACATGGCCGAAACGACCGCAATGACCGTAACCAGTATCCCTTCCCAATCAAAATTGAACATAGTTATACATTGAACCTAAAGTGCATGACGTCTCCATCCTGCACCACATAGTCCTTTCCTTCCAGTCTAAGTTTTCCGGCTTCTTTGATCGCATGTTCACTTCCCAGCACGTCCAGATCATCAAAGGCATAGACCTCCGCTCGAATAAATCCCTTTTTGAAATCGGTATGGATGATCCCGGCACAATCGGGAGCCTTCATTCCCTTTTTAAATGTCCAGGCACGGCACTCATCTTCTCCGGCGGTCAGGAAAGTACAAAGATCTAATGTATGGTACGCTTTCTGGATCAGATTATCCAATCCGCTGGAAGATATTCCCAATTCCTCCAGAAAAGCCTGCCGTTCCTGAGAATCCAGCGAACTCAGTTCTTCTTCCATCTTTGCACACAAAGATACGACATCGCTGTTTTCCAAGGCAGCCAACTCCTTTACTTTCTGGTAATATGGATTGGCATCCGGATCCATGACCCCTTCTTCATCCAGGTTACAAACGTAGATCACCGGTTTGGCCGTAAGAAGATTATATGTTTTTAAGATCGTATTCTCTTCTTCACTGAGTTCTAAAGAACGAACCGGTTTTCCTTCTTCCAGGCACGGTTTTAAACGGCTTAACAGTTCCATCTCCATCTTGGCTTCTTTATCCGAAGCCGCCTTGGCTTTTCTTTCCACTTTTGCGATCCGGTTTTCCACTGTCTGCAAGTCGGCCAGCGTCAATTCCAAATTGATGATCTCGATATCTCGGATTGGATCGATCGTATTTTCCACATGGGTGATATTAGGGTCGTCAAAACAGCGTACCACCTGGCAGATCGCATCGGTAAGCCGAATATTGGAAAGAAACTGGTTTCCTAAACCTTCCCCTTTGGACGCTCCTTTTACCAGTCCGGCAATATCGGTAAACTCAAACGTTGTATAAATCGTCTTTTTAGGATGAAAGATCTCCACCAGACGATCGATTCGCTGATCTGGAACTTCTACGACCCCTACATTGGGCTGAATGGTCGCAAAGGGATAGTTGGCGGCTTCCACCTGACTCTTTGTGATCGCATTGAATAATGTTGATTTTCCTACGTTAGGCAAGCCTACGATTCCTGCAGTTAAAGGCATGACCTATTCACTTCCTTTCGATACTACTCGTTTTAATTTCTTTTCAAATTTACTGCGCGGCATCAAAACACTGGCACCGCATCCTAAACACTTGATACGAATATCCGCTCCCATACGAATGATCTTCCACTGTTTTGATTTATGACACGGATGTTCTTTTTTCATCTCAATGATATCGTTTAGATCATACTGTTTTTCATCCATTGAACTCATGCTCCTTATATGCTTTCAGCGTATTCTTCAATAACATACATACCGTCATCGGGCCCACTCCTTTAGGCACCGGAGTAATGGCGCGAGTCTTGTCTTTGACATTTTCAAAATCCACATCCCCGCAAAGTTTGCCATCTTCCATGCGGTTGATTCCTACATCGATCACAACGGCTCCTTCTTTGATATAGTCTTCCGTGATCATTTTCGGTTTCCCGATGGCCGCCACCAGAATATCGGCTTTTCGGCAAAGCGCGGGAATATCTTTCGTTCGAGAATGCACCATGGTCACTGTCGCATTTTTCTTTTGAAGAAGCAAAGAGACCGGTTTGCCCACAAGGTTGCTGCGGCCAAGGACCACCGCCCTTTTCCCGCTGAGATCATCCAGACCGATGGAATGAAGCATTTCCATAACACCATAAGGCGTACATGGAATAAATCCATCTCTTCCCGTCAAAAGTTTTCCGGCATTGACCGGATGAAGGCCATCCACATCTTTATCCGGCGAGATCGCATCGATCACAGCCACTTCATCCAGATGTTCAGGCAAAGGAAGCTGGACCAGGATCCCATCAACGTTTGGATCTGCATTTTGTTCTTTTACTACTTCGATCAATTGATCCTGCGATATCGAAGCCGGTAAACGAAGCGTCAAATTTTTCATTCCCACCGAAAGGCAAGCTTTTTCCTTCCCTTTGACATAACTTTGACTGGCCGGATCATCCCCTACCAGAATCACGCTCAATAACGGCTGCCTTTTCCCCTGACGGGTCAGCTGTTCCACTTCCTTTTTGATTTCTTCTTTGATTTTCTGTGACAATTCACTTCCGTAAATGATTTCCATTATAATTCCTCACTGTCCAATATGATCGTAACCGGACCGTCATTACAGAGCTCGATCTTCATATCGGCCCCAAAGATCCCAGTCTGAACTTCCATCCCCTGCTCTTTTAACGCGGCATTGAAATATTCGTAAAGAGGTATCGCAACATCGGGTTTAGCCGCATCGGTAAAACCCGGGCGATTTCCCTTTTTGCAGGATGCATATAAAGTAAACTGCGAAATCGAAAGGATCTTTCCCTGAATATCCCGTATCGAGAGATTCATCTTGTCATTGGGATCCGAAAACACGCGAAGGCCGCAGATCTTGCGAACGACTTTGTCCACCGTTACTCGATCGTCTGTATGCGTAAAACCGACAAGGATACAGAATCCCTGATCAACAGCGCCGGTGATCTCCTGATCAACCGTACATTTGGCGTATTTAACTCGTTGAATCACAGTGCGCATACTAAACTTCCTCCAAAAGACAGACCGCAAGACATACAGCGCCTTCCTGTCTTCCGACAAACCCAAGCTTTTCTCCTCGCGTTGCCTTGATAGAAATTTGCGAAGGCAAACAATGGAGAACGTTTGAAAGATTCAATTTCATCTGATCGATATAAGGAGCCAGTTTCGGTTTTTCCATCAAGATCGTTGCATCAATATTTCCTATCTTATACCCTTTTTCCACCATCAAATCATACACATGACTGCACAATTTAAGACTGTCAGCCCCTTTGTATCGCGGATCCGTATCGGGAAAATGTTTCCCCAGATCTCCTAAAGACAAAGCCCCCAGAATACTCTCCATGATGGCATGGGTGCACACATCCGCATCCGAATGACCATCCAATCCTTTGTCCGATTCAATGGGCACACCTCCCAAGATCAGTTTTCTTCCCTCTTTTAAGGGATGAATATCGATTGATTGTCCAATTCGCATAGTTTCACCTCAAATTCAACAGAACAATTATACAAAAAAAGACCTGACTTTAAAAGTCAGGTTTGAAATCAATTAACGAGTAACTTGGATGAACTGAGGACTTCCTCCTCCACCGTTGTATACGCTGGAGATAATGGTCTGGCTTACGCCATCCGCTGTCCAGAAGTTTCCATGTACACATAAACCATTACCGATATAAATAGCGATATGGTCTACACCACGTCCACCGTTATTGTAGTAAACAAGGTTACCAGCCTGCGGAGTATCTGTATAGTAACCATAGTAGATGTATTCATCTGGCCACAACTGATAAGCATCGCTTACACCAGCCAGAGCCAATGCCTGCTGAACAACCTGCGTACACTGCTGACCATCTGTAACTCCTACCAATGTCTGAGCCGCTGCTGCGATACGATTGTTCAGATCCGCATATTGATTTGTCGTACCTGGATTTGACGGCTGAACCGGCTGACTTGGTTCAGATGGAGTTTGTTCTGGCGTACTAGGCTGAGATGGTTCCTGTACCGGATCACTTGGTGCTGGAGTCTGTTCTGGAGCACTTGGTTGAGACGGCGTTTGTTCCGGCGCACTTTCTACGGTAGAATCCTGCACTGGAGCCTGATCCTGAACCGGCTGATCTACCACTTCCTGAACAGGGGCCTGTTCTACAGGTTCCTGTACCTCTTCTTCTACCACAGGTGTTGTTTCTTCTACAACTGCCTGATTTTGTTCTTCAAGAGCTTCCTGAGCCGCTTGTGCTTCTTCAGCTTTTTTCTGTTCTTCAACAACTTTTACTTCTTCCTGCACAACTTCTTTGGCAGCCGTCGTAACATTTGTCTGTACACTTTCAGACACTGTATTGGATACAGTCGCTACAGTCGCTTCTTTTGTGGTTTCTTTATCTACTTCACCTTTTTCATCAAAGTAGTAACTTTTTCCTTCAATTTCCTGCCATCCTTTGGCAACAGTAGCATCTGAATTGATATAGCGATCCCCATGCCATCCTGGTTCAGTTTCCATTGCGTAAACAGCAGCTACTACAGGAAAACAGCTTGCCACACATAAGACAGCTGCAACTTTTTTTCCATGTTCTTCAATATAATTCATAGAATAAACCCCCTTAGTCGATTCTTTTATTCCAATAGTTATCTTAAATCTAACATAAAAAAAGAGGGCTAGCAACCCTCTTTTTTGGATTTTGTTTGTACTTTTTAGCAATTACTTGGTTTTTTCGATAATTTCCAAGAAAGAATCTGCCTTTAAGCTTGCTCCCCCGATCAATGCGCCATCGATATCTGGACAAGCCATGTATTCGGCAATGTTTCCAGGTTTAACACTTCCGCCATACTGTACACGTACTGCATCGGCAGCATCCTGTCCATACATTACTTTGACCTGATCACGTACGATTGCACAGCATTTCTGGGCGTCTTCCTTGGTGGCTGATTTACCCGTACCGATTGCCCAGATTGGTTCATAAGCAATAACCATGTTGGCTACATCTTTGGCATCCAGATCAGCGATAGATCCTGTCAGCTGGTCGCGGATCACTTTTTCGGTTTCTCCGGCATCGTACTGTGCTTCTGTTTCCCCGATACAAAGAATCGGTGTCATACCGGCAGCAATCAGACGTTTTGCCTTTTTGTTTACTGTTTCATCCGTGTCACCAAACATCTGACGACGTTCACTGTGACCGATGATGCAGTATTTGATTCCTAATTCTTCCAACATAGGAACACTGACTTCCCCTGTAAAAGCTCCGCTGTCTACAAAGTGGCAGTTTTCAGCGGCAACGATCAGGTTTTTCGCATTGTCGGCAGCCGTTTTCAAATCTGTAAACGGACATCCGATTCCATACGTTGCGTTTTCTGTAGCGGCTGCGGCATCCACTTCTTTGAAGAAGCTTTCCGTTTCCGCATTGTTTTTGTTCATTTTCCAGTTTCCGACAATAATTGGTTTTCTCATTTTATTTTCCTCTTTTCTTACTTTTCGCTGATGATAGCGATACCTGGCAATGTCTTACCTTCCATGTATTCCAAAGAAGCACCGCCTCCGGTAGAAACATGAGAGAATTTTTCGGCATAGCCTAACTGTTTAGCGGCTGCAGCAGAATCTCCACCGCCGATTACAGTGATCGCATCTGGAAGTTCAGAAATAGCCTGGCAAACCAATTCTGTACCTTTGGCAAATTTCTTCATTTCAAATACACCCATTGGGCCGTTCCATACAACGGTCTTGGCTCCCGCCAGCGTTTCCTTGAACAATTCTACCGTAGCTGGACCGATATCCAATCCCATCCATCCTTCAGGGATCTCTCCGGATTTGCATACCTGTGTATTGGCATCTTCACTAAAGGCATCGGCACATACATTGTCTACAGGAAGTACCAGTTTGTCTCCTGCTTTTTCCAGGTATTCTTTGGCAAGGTCTAATTTGTCATCTTCAACCAAAGAAGTACCAATGCTTCCGCCCTGTGCTTTCATGAAAGTATAAGCCATACCGCCGCCGATGATAACTTTGTCAGCTTTCTTCAATAAGTTATCGATGACATCGATCTTACTGGAAACTTTGGATCCACCGATGATCGCAACGAATGGATGCGCTGGTTCATCCACAGCCTTTCCTAACATCGTTACTTCTTTTTCTACCAGGAAGCCTAATCCGTTTTCTTTGATGTTTGTAGGGATTCCTACAGTAGAAGCATGCGCACGGTGAACAGAACCGAAAGCATCTTCAACGAATACTTCCCCTAAGCTGGCCCAATAAGCACCTAACTCAGGATCGTTTTTACTTTCTCCTTTTTCATAGCGAGTGTTCTGCATCAAAACGATCTCGCCATCGTTTAAATTATTTACGGCTTCTTCCAATTCCGGTCCACGTGTTACCGGGCAGAAAGTTACCTTTGTTTCTGGAAGCAGTTCCTGCAAACGAACCGCTACACATTCCAAATTGTTCTTTGCCTTGTCTTCTTCTGTTTTTACTTTACCTAAATGAGACATCAAAATGATTTTTGCGTTGTTTTCCACTAAATATTTGATGGTCGGCAAAGCCATTACGATACGGTTATCATCTGTAATCACACCGTCTTTACGAGGTACGTTAAAGTCACAACGTACAATGACCTTTTTTCCAGATACCTGAAGGTCTTTTACAGTTCTTTTAGACATTTCAATTCCTCCTACTGTACTAAGCGACTCTATTATATCACTTGAAATTTTGATTTCCTAGCGTTCCCATAAAAAAAACGCTCTTACTTGTGGTAAGAACGTCCATTTAAAATCATATAGCCCCGATAGATCTGTTCCAATATCAGGATCCGGGTCATCAAATGCGTAAAAGTCAGATCGCTCAGCTTCCAGCGATAGTCCGCTCTTTGAACCAGCTGTTTGCCCGGCCCCAGAGAACCTGCGATCACAAACACCAGATGCGAGTGGTGCATGCTCCAGGTTTCCAGTTTCTGGGAAAGCTGCATGGAATCGAGCATTTGTCCATGCAGATCCAACAAAATCACATGATCGGTTGGCTTGATCTTTTCCAAAACCCGGTCTGCTTCCAGCTCTTTGACCTTATCCGCTTCTTTTTCACGGTCCGTGTGAATATTGGCCTCGTCTTTGACCTCAATTACTTCGATACGGGAAAAAGGAAGGATCCTTTTGACATACTCTTCCTGAAGAAGCCGCAGAGCCTTTTCTTTATTTCGTCCTACGCAAAGAAGCGTGATCAAACCCTGGCCTCCACAGGAAACTGACTGGTCAGCTTCAGCACTTCTTCCTTCACTTTGGCACATACCGCTTCATCCTTAGCCTGAAGGACTTCCACGATCCATTTTGTCACCTGTTCAAATTCTTTTTCCTTGAAACCGCGGCTGGTCATGGCCGCCGTGCCCAGACGGATCCCGCTGGTCACAAACGGCTTTTGAGTGTCATAAGGAATGGTGTTCTTATTGGCTGTGATCCCAGCCAGATCCAGAAGGCTCTCGGCTTCTTTTCCTGTCATTTCCAGACTGGCCATGACATCCACCATCAAAAGATGATTGTCACTGCCGTCCGATACGATACGGAAGCCGGCTTCTTTGAATCCTTTGACCATAACCTGTACATTCTTTAACACTTGTTCCATATATTCCTTATAAGAAGGCTGCATCGCTTCAAACAGGCAGATTCCTTTAGCGGCAATCACGTGTTCCAAAGGTCCGCCCTGCATTCCCGGAAAGATCTTGGAATCCAGCTTCTTGGCAAATTCTTCTTTACAGAAAACCATACCGCCTCGAGGCCCCCGTAAAGTTTTATGCGTTGTGGTTGTCACAAAATCCGCATAAGGGATCGGACTTGGGTGTAAACCGGCAGCCACCAGGCCGGCAATGTGCGCCATATCGACCATCAGATACGCTCCGCACTGTTTGGCGATCTTGCCAAAACGTTCAAAATCAATGATACGGGAATAAGCACTGGCCCCCGCAACGATCAGTTTCGGCTTCACTTCCATCGCCTGCTTTTCCAAGGCATCATAGTCGATTCTTTCCGTTTTTCGATCCACCATATAAGGTACAAAATTATAATACGTTCCGGAAAAATTCATCGGATGTCCATGCGTTAAATGTCCTCCGGCAGCCAGATCCATTCCCATAACGGTATCCCCTGGGGTAAGCAATGTATTATATACCGCCATGTTGGCCTGCGATCCGGAATGAGGCTGAACATTGACATGTTCCGCATGAAAAAGCTCACACGCTCTTTTTCGAGCCAGATCTTCGGCCGCATCGACATTGACACAGCCCCCATAGTAGCGCTTGCCCGGATAGCCTTCGGCATATTTATTGGTCAAAACGCTGCCCTGTGCCTCCCGTACTTCCTTGGATACAAAGTTCTCGCTGGCAATCAGCTCAATATTTCCTTTTTGACGTTGTTCTTCTTTTTCAATGATGGAAAACATTTCTAAATCGCGCATAGTGCACCTCCTGTTTGTGTCATTTTATCATAAACCAAAAAAAAAGAAAGAGTGTTCCTCTTTCTAAGACGGCTGCCGCACATGCACATATCCAATCAGCGGATTGGCGCATTGGACAGAATATACCACGGTCGTGTAACCGTTCCATCCGCCATGAACGGCCTGCCCGTTTCCGATATAGATCGCAACATGTCCCTGATACACACAAATATCTCCGGGAACCGGGTTTGAGGTGAGCTCTCCTAAAGACAGATACGATTCTGGAGCTCCATGGTAATTGATACCCACCGCCCTTAAGGCATTGGTCACCAGCATCGTGCAGTCCTGATTCACCCCTAACTGTGCCAGGGCCGCATCGGCGATATTTTGATAAAAGTTAGGGTCCTGTTTCTTCTTGACATGAACAAAAACCTCTTTGTTGGATGTATTCCCGCTTTCATCGATTGCCGTGATCTTCACATCGTAGGTCCCTACGGTTTCCGTATCCAGAGAATCGCTGATCTTGACATCCACATTCGAATCGTCTTTGACTTCAATTTGTTCCTTTAAGTCAAAATCCTCTCCCTGCATGATTTCATAAGAATCGTCACAAAGGATCTTGGGAGCCTGGATATCCTGCACCTGAACATCCGTATAAATGGTAAACTCACTTTTCACATTGGAAACATCTTCGATCCCCAGTTTTTTCAAAGACTTTGAAGGATCTTTTAAGCCATAGGTGACCGAGATCTTCTGGTCCCCTTCTTCTTTTAAATCCAAACCCTGAACACGAATCTTCATTTCGTCGTTTTCGTAGATCAAAGTTTTATTTCTTGTCGTCTTGTATTCGATATTCTCCAGCGAAACGGAATACAAGCTGGAAAGCACATCAACCAATGAACTTTCATCATTGATATGACACACCTGTTCTTCCTTCTCCAAAGCATAGGTCGGTATGGTTTGTACACCAACACTGAACAACAGAGTCAGTCCCAACACAACATTTCTTTTATTTATCATGGTATTCCCCCATTTCTATCCATGATTTGTGAACAAAAATTGTACACAGTTTGCCATGATACACAAAAGAGATGCATTTGTAAAGGCATTATGCGATTTCACAATTTTCACATAATTTATTCTGTTCTGCTTTATATATCGCTATAAAAGCGCTTTCTTTACTTCAAATGTTTGAATAAACTTTTTCCGCATGTCCCCTCTGGCATTGCCAGTCCAAAGTTTTCCAGGATCGTTGCACCGACACAGCCAAAGGAAGATTCCCCAGGCAAGATCCCATGATTTTTCAAGCCGGACGAATACATCATCAACGGGACATTTTCCCGGGTGTGATCGGTTCCCTTGAAAGTAGGATCGTTTCCATGATCGGCCGTGATCATCAAAAGATCCTCTTCACTCAAACAATCGATCAGCTCTCCTAAAAGAAGATCAAACGTCTCCAGTTCCTTTCCGTAACCTATCGGATCCCGGCGGTGCCCCCACAAGGCATCAAAATCCACCAGGTTGACATAACACAATCCCGTAAACTCTTTCTTTGCCCATTCGATTGTTTGTTCCATGCCCTGAACGCTGGTTTGCGAACGAAAGCTCTGGGTGATTCCCTGCCCGGCAAAAATATCATGGATCTTTCCGATTCCTATGACATCCAGCCCATGTTCCTTCAAAGAATCCAAAGCCGTTTTCCTAAAGGGGGCCAGGGCGTAGTCATGACGATGGGCCGTGCGGACAAATTCGCCTTTTTTCTTTCCTACATACGGCCGGGCAATCACACGTCCTACTTTCCATTGGGGCCTCTGGGTCAGTTCTCTGGCAATCTCACAATAACGGTACAATGTTTCCAGTCCCATGGTTTCTTCGTTGCCGCATATCTGCAGCACTGAATCCGAAGAAGTATAAACGATCAGACTTCCTTCCTGGATCTCTTTTTCTCCCAGCTCCTCCAGGATCTGCGTCCCGCTGGCCGCTTTATTTCCTATGATCTTTCGATGATCGCACCTTCGGGAAAGCTCATCGATCAATTCTTTGGGGAATCCGTTAGGAAAAGTTTGAAACGGCTGATCGACCGCAAGTCCCATCATTTCCCAGTGACCGCTCAATGTATCTTTGCCCCGTCCTTTTTCCTGTAAGGAAAGAGCATATCCCTTTTGTTGCTCTTTAACAGGAAAGACCAGATCCTTTAATCCAAGCTCAGTCAGATGGGGAATCTTCAGATTCGGCATGGCTTCTTCTATATGAACAAAAGTATTGGCTCCCTGATCCCCAAAGTCTTCGGCATCCCGGGCATTTCCAATGCCTAAAGAATCGATCACGATCACAAATATGCGTTTATACTTCATAAGCTACCTCTCTATAAAGAAAGCGGCCTGAAGCCGCTGTTAAAATAAGGTCATTTGATTTTCTTCATCCAAGCCTTCCAGAGCGTTCATCGCATCCAGGCGATCCAGCAACGATTTGGAAAGCTGCGTTCTTTTCAGAACATCTTCCTTGGATAAGAAGGCCCGCTCATTCCGCGCCTTGACAATGGACCGGGCAACGTTGTCCCCCAGGCCGTCCAGGCTGGTAAACGGCGGTATGATCTTGTTTGGATCCTTAGGATCGGCGATAAACTCACTGGCCGCCGAACGATGGATCGATACATTGGAGAACTTGTATCCCCGGCAAGCCATCTCCAAAGCCAGTTCCAGCGTATCATAGATGGCCTGTTCCTTATCACTGACCTTTTGGGTCTTGTCTTCTTTGGCCCGCTTGATATCCGTCATCCGCTGGCGAATCGCTTCTTCTCCCAGGATCATCGTCTGGATATCATAAGCATCACAGCGAATACTAAAGAACATGCAATAGTAGGCAATCGGCATATGGACCTTGAACCAGGCAATACGGACCGCCATCATAACATAAGCTACCGCATGGGCTTTCGGGAACATGTACTTGATCTTCAGACAGGAATCGATATACCAGTCCGGTACATTGTTGGCTTTCATGGCCTCGATCCATTCTTCCTTCAAACCTTTTCCCTTACGCACGCTCTCCATGATCGTAAAGGCAAGTTTGGGCTCCAATCCCATCTGGATCAGATCCACCATGATATCGTCACGACACCCGATAACTTCGCTTAACACACAGGTGCCGTTGTTGATGAGCTCTTCGGCATTGCCTAACCAGACATCCGTCCCATGGCTCAAACCGGAAATGCTGACCAGTTCGGCAAAGGTTGTCGGTTTTGTCTTTTCCAGGATCCCGCGCACAAATTTAGTTCCAAACTCCGGGATCCCGGCGGCTCCGGTGATCTCATTGTAACGGGTGGTGTCGATATTCAAAGAATCCAGTCCGGAAAAGATGGCCATGGTGTCCGGATCATTCATTGGGATCTTGCGAACATCCAGGCCGGTGATCCTTTCCAGCATCTTCATAGCGGTCGGATCGACATGTCCAAGAATATCGAATTTTAAGATATTGTCATGGATCTGATGGAAATCAAAATGGGTGGTTTTCCATTCCGCGTTAGGATTGTTGGCCGGATACTGGACCGGGGTGAAATCATGAACGTCCATATCCAGAGGCACCACAACGATTCCTCCCGGATGCTGGCCGGTCGTTCGTTTGACCCCTTCGCATTCTTTGGCCAGATCCACACGTTTGGCTTCACTGAACGCTTCGATTCCCATTTCTTCTTCATAGCCCTTGATATAACCATAGGCCGTTTTTTCCTGCACGGTTCCTACGGTTCCGGCACGGAACACGTGGTCTTCCCCAAAGATCTCTTTGGTAAAGGCATGGGCCCGAGGCTGATACTCTCCCGAGAAGTTCAAATCGATATCCGGTACCTTATCTCCTTCAAACCCTAAGAACGTTTCAAACGGAATGTCCTGGCCGTCTCCCCGCATGATCGTTTTACACTTAGGACACGGTTTATCCGGCAGATCAAATCCCGATTTGATCTCTTCATTGTCGATAAATTCATAATGATGACAATGCGGACAGATATAATGCGGTTTTAACGGATTGACTTCGGTAATGTTGCTCATAGTGGCCACAAAGCTGGATCCTACCGATCCACGGCTTCCGACCAGATACCCATCTTCATTGCTTTTCTTTACCAGCAGATGGGAAATATAGTAAACCACATAGTATCCATGTCCAATGATACTGTCCAGCTCACGGTTCAATCGTTTTTCAACGATTTCCGGAAGCTCAGGACCATATATCCGATGGGCTGTTTCAAAACAGATGTCTCTTAATTTTTGATCCGATCCCTCAATATCCGGCGGATACAGTTTGTCTTTGATTGGATAGATCGGTTCTGTCATCGCTTTGAGTTTATTGGAGTTCTCTACAACGATTCGATACGCATCTTCCGCATCCATCCAGTCAAAGGCCTTCAGCATTTCATCGGTGGTCAAAAGATGCTGGTTGGGAGCGGACGTCGCCCGGCGCTGTTTTTCATCGTATAGATATAAAGGATGACGGGCATTGCCGATGGCCTTGGCATTGATATAGATATCGCGCACCCGTTTTTGATGCGGATGAACATAATGGGCATCGCTGGAGGCAATCACCAGTTTTTCTTTCTTGTTGGCGGCATCCAATATATAACCGATGACCTTTTTCAGATCATCGACATTCTGAATAGCTTTGCCTCGTCTTCGCATCTGAAGCAGATTGCGGTAACACTCCAACGGCTGGATCTCAATATAGTCATAAAAATCCATGGCCTCTTCCAGCATCCGGGCATCGCGAGTATGCGCCAGTTCAAAGATCTCGCCATTTTGACAGCTCGACCCAATCAGAAGATTGCCATTTTTGCGTTTCTTTTCCAATTCAGCCCGAGGAATTCGCGGCTCTCCGGCAGCCGTCTCGGTGGACAGATATTTTGTATGACTCAACGTAATCAATTCAAAGAGTTCTTTCAGCCCCTGTTTATTACGGGCATAGACCGTTGTATGATACGCCCTGGCTTTCTTAAAGCTTTCTTCGCTTTTTAATGATTCAAATACATCCAATGTGGCATCCGTGTCAAACTGATTGAGCATATGGCACAAGACCTGCGAAAGAACTTCGGCATCGTAGTCAGCTCGATGCGCCCCTTCGCCATCATAACTGACTCCATAATAACGGCAGACACTTCCCAGATTGTAACGCTTGGAATCTGGAAGCAGAGCCTGGGCCAAAGGCCAGGTATCGATCACTGGATTCGTCAGTTTTTCATAGCCGCATTTCTGGCACGCTGCATTCATAAAGCCCACATCAAAGCTTGCGTTGTGAGCCACCAGAATCGAATCCCCGATAAAAGCCAGCAGCTCTTTTAAGGCTTCTTCGATTGTTTTCTGATTTTCCACATCATGTTGAGAGATATGCGTCAGTGAAGTAATGCTGGCGGGAATCGGGCGCTTAGGATCGATAAACATCTGTTTGCGGTCGATCACTTCGCGATGTTTCATCTTGACCGCCCCAAATTCAATGATCTCATCCAGACGGTTGGAAAGTCCTGTGGTCTCCAGGTCAAACACTACATAGGTCGCCTCTTCCAAAGAGCGATGATCGTTATTATAAAGAATCTTGTATTCCGGATCGACCATATTCATTTCACAGCCATAAAGCATCTTAAATTCCCGCTTTGGATCTTGTTTGTTCAAAGCGCTGACTTTATGCTGCGCCATTGGAAAAGCCTGCACGACCTGATGATCACAGATTCCAATGGCATCCATTCCCCAGTCGTAGGCCGTTTGAATATATTCTTCAATGGAACAGACCCCGTCCATTTCTGAAAAATTGGAATGCACATGCCATTCTGTTCGTTTGGTATCGGCATTGTCTTTTCGCTTGGCGGGTTTGATTTCTTCCAAAGACTGGATCATAAAAGAATCACACTTGGCATAGCTGTCGTATACGACTTCGCCTTTCAGGCGAACGCTCATTCCCTTTTTTGCCTTTTGAAGTTCTTCCAAAGGCGTACGGGCACTCTCAAACCGTTTGCACACGATCGCATCCTGATAATCGGAAACGTACAGCATCTGCAGTGTTTTCCCCGATTTCATGACGCGGTTCTCTATCGAAAAAATATGCCCTTCGATCACGGCAGCACGCATGCCCACCTGAAGTTCACCAATCGCATATTCCACCGTTTCTTCCTTACGGTAAGAACGCTTGGGTTCTTCTTTGACCGGCAAAACCGTTTCCGGAAGTTCGATGTGCTGCGTTTCGATGGCTTTGTCATCTTCGATCCGCTTGCATGAAAGCTCCATGAAGATCCCTACCTTCTGAAGATGTTCGATCAGTCTGGACAGCTTGCGATTCAAGCCGGAAAATCGGGATTCATCCTTTGTCGAAAAACAGATCATATCCTCTTCCTGGAAAGGATGAAGAAACCGGAACTCTTTGAGCTCGCTATCTTTTTCCACAAAGTAAGAAACATACTGATCAAGATTGACCATATCGCATGCTGCATCCAGGGCATGGATCGTCAAATCAACATGAACATGGGTCTGGATCTTAAGATTGTGCAATAACTGTGCATAGACATCAAAGGGCAGCACTTTATCGACCCGAAGGGTGATTTCAAGCTGCTCCTTTTTGATATGAAAGAGGGGTCCGTTTTCAAACTCTGCGTTTTCAAAATACGTTTTGAATTCTTCCGGAAGAAAATTTCCGATACTTTCCCAAACCATAGGGCCCTCCTTTCCTATTTGACCATTTTAGTAAAAGCATCCCTGGCGGCCAGCTGTTCCGCCTTCTTTTTGGTCGAGCTGGTTCCCGTTCCTAACAGAATGTCATCCAGATAGACCCCCATGGTAAAAGTAGGGGCATTGCTTGGACCTACTTCTTCAAGGCAGCGATACTGTATCGTTTTCCGGGTATCTGCCTGGATCACTTCCTGAAGATGCGTCTTGTAGTCTTTTACATCTTCACTTTTTTCACTGGTAAACAAAGGAAGCATGTATTCCTTGAGCAACCGGTCGCAGGAAGCATATCCCTGATCGATATAGATGGCTCCTAAACACGCTTCAAATTGATCGGCCAGGATACTGTCACGGTTTCGGCCGCCGTTTTTCTCTTCACCGACTCCCAGCTTCAAATACCTATACCATCCCAGTTTTTTATTCAGTTTGGCTAACGTCGCTTCACAGACCGTCTGAGCCCGAAGAGTGGTCATCTGCCCTTCCCGCAGGATAGGTTCCATATGAAAGAGCTGATCGGCGCTCCATACCTGCAGTACGGCATCGCCCATAAACTCCAGACGTTCGTTGTCTTTTCCCTTTTTTTGATGTTCGTTGGCAAAGCTGGAATGCGTACACGCTTCTTCATAAACGGCTTCTTCGTTGGGTTTATAGCCGTTGGCTTCCAGCCATTCGGTAAATTTATTCATTTTCACACCTCTTCAAATCACGGGCAACACACTCAGGAACCAGAGAAGAAATATCCTGCCCATACTTCAACAATTCGCGGACATTGGAGCTGGAACAATGAGCATATTCGGGATCCGTGATCAAATAGACTGTATCGATGGAAGGATCTATTTTACGATTCATCGCTTCTATATTTTTCTCATATTCAAAATCTAGGATGTTGCGGATCCCCCGAATTAATATGGAAGAGCCCACTTTATGACAGGCCTCGATGGTCAGCCCTTCATGGGTCTGACAGATGACATTGCCCATATTCCGGGTTTCTTTCTCTAACCACTCTAACCGTTTCTCTTTTGAAAATGTCTCTTTTTTTTCACTGTTCACACAGATAAAGACGTACACTTGATCAAAAAGACGGGAAGCCCGCTGGATCACATCGAGATGCCCCCGTGTCAAAGGATCGAATGTTCCGCAAAAACAAGCTTTAGTCATATTCTTCTTCCTTTCGATAATACGTGATCTTGGTGTTTCGGTACGTCTTCTCCTTATATTGAACAAGACGGCCGATCTTTTGGGAAAAACTTTGCGAGGCCATACTTTCAATCACTACGACCCCATGGTCCTGAACCAGATCTTGTTCATCCAGGATCTTCAACAATTTTTCGTTTTCTTCCTTTTTATACGGCGGATCGATATAAACCAAATCAAATTTTTCTTCCAGTCTGGGTAAAATCGAAAAAACATTCCCCTGGATCGCTTTGACCTGATCTTGAAGACCCAGATTTTTGATGTTGGTTTCAATGACGCGGATTGCTTTTTTATTAAAATCGATACAAAGAGCCTGATCCATGCCCCGGGAAATCGCCTCTAAAGCCATATTCCCTGTCCCGCTGTAACAGTCCAGCATTTTGCCGCCGTCAAACAAGTTGCCCAGGCTGGAAAACACCGCTCCTTTGACTTTATCCGAAGTCGGACGAGTCTCCTGGCCTTCCACACTGACTAATATGCGGGAGCCATATTTACCTGCGACGATACGCACGGGGCTTCATCTCCTTTATTCGAATCTGAGAAATACACTGTTGACAAAGGCCCAGGGTCGCAAAGATGGCCATCAAAGAAGAACCTCCGTTACTGATAAACAGTAAGGGAACCCCTGTTGATGGGATCAATCCAGACACCCCGCCTACATTCAGGAAAAAGTGAACAAACAAGTAGGCGGCCGTTCCCGTCAGCACCGTTTTATAGGTAAAGGAATGCGTCTTGAAGGCATAGTAGAACAGCCTGAACAGCAAGATTCCATATAAGAGCACCAAAAGTCCAAACCCAAAGATTCCTGTTTCCTCGATGATCACAGCCAGAATATAGTCGTTATCGGCCTGGGTCAGATATCCGTATTTTCGTAAAGAGCCGCCGATTCCTCTTCCAAACAAGCCCCCGCTGCCGATTCCATACAGGGCATTGACAGGCTGGTAGCCTTCTCCATACACATCGGTATAAGGGTTTTTGGCATTTTCAATACGCGTCGCGATATGGGCAAGCGGAGTGTGTTCCATGATGGAAGTTCCTATATCGGTTACCCAGAACAAGAGAACACCAGCCACGACCAGGGTGCCGATCCCCCATTTCAAAAATTTTTGAAATTGACGGATATTGGAGTACGCCGGTACAAGAAGACATACAAAAAAGATCGTAGAGATAATGAATCCTGTTCCATAGTCGTGCTGAAAAACGATGCCGACCATCATCAACGCCCAACAAAAGAAAGGCTTTCGAAATAAGAATCGCCAGTTTTTGGTCATATTCGGATTCTTATGCGCCTGATACAACGAGCTGGCACAAACCATGATCATCAACGGCTTGGCAAACTCGGCCGGCTGGATCGTAAAACCGCCCGGCAAACGAATCCAGGCATGCGACCCTCCAGAAGCCGAGAAAGCTAAAGGAAGAAGCATCAGGAAAAACGCCACAATAATAATCAGATTCTCTAAGTGTGTAAACCATTTGAAATTAAAGAGCCGGTTGATGGTCCACATGCATAAATACGATAGAACAATGAAAATAAGCTGTTTGATAAATGTCGTCAACACCACCATGGAATCGGTCGTGGTTTCTCCCACTTTTGTACTGACGATCATAATCGTTCCGCATATCACCAGGATCATAACCGAGACATTGATCCATGGGTCGCTTTTTGAAATCAGTGAAAAAGCACGCCGGATTCTTTGGATCACCGGTGGTTTTGGTAATTTTTTACTTTTCTTTTTCGTCTTTGCCATAGATTCCCTCAATCTCTAATTCTTACCTGAAAACAATAAATAATGGATCTCCGGATCCGCATTCAATCGTGCATCCACATCGGTGCACCCAACGCCGTCCGAAAGAAGAATCGGAAAATCCAGATCTTCGCTTTTAGCACGGTTCAATTGGGTAGCCCCTTCCGCTTTTTTATAGGCTCCAAGAAGCGGATAGGTGATCTGGGTGCCATGTGCATTTCCCGCTAACGCAAGTGAGATCGAAGCCGAGGCCAAACTTTCATCCATTAGATTATCGGGATAGTGTGAGACTATTATATTATATTCTTCATTTGAATTTGTCGACAGGATATTGTAGTCCGGTGTCGTGGAAAGTCCTGTTAAACGGACACTGGAATGATTCTGGCTGGTAAGGCGAACACTGGAATTTTCCAGAATCTCAAAGCCGCTGGCGGCATAGATCGAACGCACCGCTTTCGACCGGTTTTCATCATTGATATCTTTTTCTCCTAAAACACAGAATTTTCCAAGAGGAGCTTCTATTGAATTAAAAGCTTTGATCAATTTCTGATTGGAACTTTCATCCGGCGTAAACTGATCATCATAGAGATCGCCCCCAAACACCAGGACCGATGGATCCAGTTCTTCAATGGTAGAGGTCAGTTTTTCCAATCGCTGATCATTTTCAAATGTCCCATATTGAAGATCCGTAAAATAAACAATGGAAAAGATCCCCATATCTTTTGAAACTTTTTGATCTTCGATGGTCTGATAGCGAACCTGAAGCTGATTTGGATTGATCGAAAACGCAAAAAACAAATTCGCACTTATAAAAACCATGATCGCCGTCAATATACTGATCGTGATCAAAAGCCGCTTTTGCAGAGTTGTCATCATATCACCGCCTATCATTTTAACATAGATTGTACAAAAAAAAGAAAGAAGCCTATTCTTCTTTCTTTCGAATTCGTTTTGCCTGCCGTCTTTGATGGATCTCTTCCATCGTCTGACGGGAGTTGATGATCACAGGGATCACGATCGGATTTCGATGTGTTTTCTTATATAAATAAGGTTCCAGGGTCGAACGGACACAGTTTTTGATTTCCGAGAACGTCGTCTTTTCCTTCATCTTTTCCATCAACGAATTATGAACGATAAATTCCGCTTCTTTGATCAATCCCTGCGAGTCTTTGATAAATACGAAACCGCGGCTTACGATCACCGGACGCATAAGAATCTTGTTGGTTTTCGAATCGATGGCAATGATCACCGATACCAGTCCGTT
>NZ_CALVGO010000015.1 GCF_944327125.1 uncultured Faecalicoccus sp. | reverse complement strand
CAGGTTCATTCTTGTTCAGTTTTCAAAGATCTCTCACGCCGCTCTCGCGCCGTGCTCATGTATATTATCAAATCTATCCCTTCTAGTCAATAATTTTTTTCCCTTTTTTTTATTTTTTTTGGTCCGTTTTGTTCTTATCTTCCTGTAAACGTTTTCATTGGTATAGATATAAAAAAAACAGCCGCTTTCGCAGCTAGTTTTCCAGTTCCGATATTTTTTGAATTCGGATTTTATGCCTTTCTCCTTGAGAAAACTCTGTCTTTAGAAAAACATGAACAATGTCCTTACACACTTCGATTCCCATTGTTCTTTGTCCTAAGGCAAGCAGATTGGCATCATTATGCTCTCTTGTCAATCTTGCCATGGTTGTGTCTGTACACAGTCCGCAACGAATCCCTTTGATTTTATTGGCCGCAATACTGATTCCTATTCCCGTACCGCATAATACAATGCCTCGATCAGCTTCTTTCGATAACACTTTTTCTGCACAGGCCTTGGCATAATCGGGATAGTCTACACTGGCTTCGGTATTGGTTCCGCAATCAATAACTTCATAGCCTTCTTCTTCAAGCATCTTTTTGATTTCGTTTTTATAGCTGACAGCTCCATGATCATTGGCAATTGCTACTTTCATAGTATACATCCTCCTTCATTCTTCTATGGTCTTCTTCTTTTATATATATACTGCATTGGCCATCTTTGCAAGAAAAGGTTCCATTTCCGTTTGCATCGCTCAGCACTTTATTGTTTTCATCAAAAATATCGATCCATACCGCATTTTCATGACCTTTCAAACAGAAACTTTTGGATCCAGACAAACCATTGGTCATCACTACGATCACAGGGTGAGGCCCTTTCGCCGCCCAGCCGATGCAATGGCGATCATCCAGACAATCCTCCAGATTTTCTGCGTCCAGCAAATGATGTCGGATCCAAACCATTTCTTTCAGTCCGGCAACCGGCTTTTTCTGATCGTGTTCAATTCCGACATAATCCCCATAGAAAACACACGGACATACGGCATCTCTTAATAAGATCAAAGCGTACGCATGTCCCTTGAACCAGTCTTCCACCCAGGATTCCAAAGCTTGTCCAGGCTGCGTATCATGGTTATCCACAAAAGGAACAGCGCTTTGCGGTTCTTCTTTGGTTAAAGTTCCTTCAAAGATCTTTGACATGTCATATCGATCATAGGATGTGGAAGCGTCACGTAAATGAAAATGGAGAGGCACATCAAAAAGTGTCATACAATATTGACTCTCACTTAAATAATGAACCAATTCCTCCACATTTCCTGACCAGTATTCTCCTACGGCAAACATATTGTCCTGTCTTGTCTGGCGCATTTCATTGAGCCAACCCGGGAAAAACTGATCATCAATGCTTTTTACAGCATCCAGGCGAAACCCATCAATCTTTGTCTGATCTAAATACCAATGCCCCCAGCGATAGAGTTCTTCCACCACTTTGGGAACTGAAAAATCGACGTCATCCCCCATGATATAGTCATAGTTTCCTTCTTCCTGAGAAACATTTTCTGACCATTTTTTGGCATTGAATTCCAGAAGCTTGGTCGTTTTCGTTCGCGCATCATAATCCGTTCCCGTAAAACAAGACCAGTCCCAAATAAAGTCCGAATATTTTCCTTTTCGTCCCGGGAAGGTAAAACGAGTCCAAACCTCGACATCTTCTTCGCCGGTCAATGCCTGATCCCGGTCTGACCAGTTGATCTCTCTGGCTTTGATCTTTTCTGTTTCATCGGCTCCCATACGATGATTGAATACGATATCTCCAATCACTTCGATTTTATGCCGATGGCATTCTTCTATAGCTTTTATGTATTCTTCTTTTGTACCATATTTTGTCCAGACAGTTTTCTTCTGATCAAATTCCCCCAGATCGTAAAGATCGTAAACACCATAACCTACATCGCTTGGACCCCCTTGCCCTTTGTAAGCAGGCGGCAGCCAAATTCGGTCAAAGCCAACCCGACTTAAATTATGTGCGTCATTTTTCACGCGATTCCAATGAAAGTGATCTTCAGGAAGATACCACTCAAAATATTGGATCATGGTATTGTTCATTATCAAATCCTACGCTTTCTTTGTGAATTTTGTCCGACAGTTTGGACAAGTGATTTCTATGGTTCCTTTCCCTTTAGGAACCCTTATGATCTGTGAACATTTGGGACAAACAAAATGTTTATATGCTTTGTCCTTCATATTTTTCTGCATCGCCTTAATAAGATGCGTCCCTTTAGAACGCAGATTGATAAATTTTGCATTTTCCTGCTGACGAACATAGATGTTTCTGGACATCGTTCGATAAAAATAAAGGATGAACACCATAAAGAAAAGGATCGTTAAGGCAAAATTCCGTATAAATAAAGAGAGAACCACCAAAATGACCTCTAAAAAGAATAAGAATTGATTCAAGGCATCGTTTCCATAACGCCCATAGAAAAAACGATATAATCTTTCTTTCACGTTTATCACCTATTGGTAATGGTAACACACTTTCTTTTAAACAAGAAGAGGATTCGATTTACTCTACTTAATCTTTACCGGACCTTAATTATATAGTTTTCTTTACGAGGTGCTGCGTCCTTTTTTCCTTCTGGTTTCCCATATCCTAAAATGACATTGCCGATGCCTTCATAATCTTCGGAAAGTCCCCACTCCTTCATCAGTTCTTTTCCTTCCCGTGTTTTAAATACTTCTCTTGCCCTGTAGATGTAACAAGAATCGATCCCCATTGCATGAGCCGCATTCAGCAGATTGGCAATGACCAGATTTCCATCGTCTCGGTATGTGTTGATCCGTGTATCCGCAAACACCACCACAACAACATTCGCTCCATAAAACGGATCCATGTCCGTATTCATGATCTGGGCGTTTAATTTCGAAACAAGATCTCGGACTTGTTTATTTTCGATACAGACCATCACCGCCGATTGTCTTCCCATGCCGCTTGGCGCATAACTCCCGGCCTCTAAGATCTGATCTAAAACTTCTTCTGGAATGTTTTGATCCGTGTAAGCACGGCAGCTTCTTCTTGACTTTAGATCCTGTAATGTTTCCTGCATGATTCAACCTCCTAATTCACTTTAATTATACGCTCCTGTCTTTAAAATATTTTGATTTTTCTAAAACAATCTCACATAATCCTGATCACTTTATAAGCAATCTCACACACTTTCACATGACTAAAAAATAATTTCTCCATAAGGTTTTTCTATACTATAAGCGTGTTAAGGGAACACAAAAAAATCTCTTCATATATCTCTCTCCTAAAACAATATACAACTGCAGAAACGGCATCTTATTCATGCCGTTTTTGTATTTTGATTCTTTTTACAATATTTTTCTGAAAATATTTTCTCTTTTTTTCATTTTTTGTGGTATACTACTTCCATATTATTTGGTTCAAGGAGGATATTATGGCCGATTTAAAAAAATTGTATGAAGTTGTCAAACAGCGCAATAGCGGTGACAGTGAATTTCTTCAAGCTGTCGAAGAAGTTTTTGAATCATTAGAAGTCATTGAACAAGTACATCCGGAAAAACTGAATGACGATGTCCTGGCTCGTATCGTGGAACCGGAACGCCAGATCGTATTCCGTGTTCCCTGGGTAGATGATAACGGTGTCACGCAGGTCAACCGTGGATTCCGTATCGAATTCAATTCCGCATTAGGACCTTATAAAGGCGGACTGCGTTTTCATCCATCTGTAAATTCAAGCATTATCAAATTCCTGGGATTTGAACAGATCTTCAAAAACTCCCTTACCACTTTGCCTATGGGCGGCGGTAAAGGTGGATCTGACTTTGATCCAAAAGGAAAAAGCGATGGCGAAGTAATGCGATTCTGTCAGAGTTTCATGACAGAGCTTTACCGTCACATCGGACCAAACACCGATGTTCCTGCCGGAGATATCGGCGTTGGCGGAAGAGAGATTGGTTATTTGTTCGGTCAGTACAAACGTTTGAAAAATGAATTCAGCGGAGTCTTGACCGGTAAAGGACTAACATTCGGAGGTTCTTTGATCCGTACAGAAGCAACCGGATATGGTCTGTGTTATTTCACACAAGCTCTGTTAAAAGATAACGATACCAGCTTCGAAGGAAAAACCGTTGCGATCTCAGGAAGTGGAAACGTTGCGATCTACGCCTGCCAGAAAGCGACTCAGTTAGGAGCCAAAGTTGTCACAATGTCCGATTCCAATGGATTTGTCTACGATCCAGATGGAATTGATCTGGCTTGTGTCAAAGAGATCAAAGAAGTTCGCCGCGGACGAATCAAAGAATATGTAGAAACACATCCAAACGCCACTTATACACCAGGCGCTCGTCCATGGAGCATCCCTTGTGATATTGCTCTTCCTTGCGCCACTCAAAACGAGCTGGATCTGGAAGATGCCAAAGCTTTGGTTGCCAATAAAGTCTTCGCTGTCTGTGAAGGAGCCAATATGCCAACTACACCGGAAGCCATTCATTATCTGATGCAGAACGGTGTCCTGTACGCCCCTGGAAAAGCCAGCAATGCCGGCGGGGTTGCCTGCTCCGGTTTGGAAATGAGCCAAAATGCACAGCACTTGTCATGGACTGCGGAAGAAGTCGACAAACGTCTGGAAGCCATCATGGAAAATATCTTTGAAACTTGCCGTGATACCGCGAAAGAATACGGACATGAAAAAGAATATGTCGTAGGCGCCAACATTGCCGGATTCTTAAAAGTCGCTGAAGCCATGAAAGCGCAGGGTACGGTATAATCCAATCTTAAAATCAGAGAATCGATTTCAACAATAGAAATCGATTCTTTTTTATAAGCAAAAACCTACTTTGCAGATGGATCAAAGTAGGTTTTCTTATCCTTTTTTATTTTTTGAAGCTATGGCGTTCTTCCGCTTATAGGCATCCAGTTTTTCCTTGCGGCAAATAGAAATAAACGGACAGCGTTCACACTGTGGATTCCTGGCCGTACATAAATAACGGCCGAAGAAAATAAAATCATGATGCCCCTGGTTCCATCGATCCCGGTCGATTTTCCGTTTCAGTTTTTCTTCCACTTTCTCTACCGAATCATCGGGTTTGGCCAGGCCTAACCGTTTAGACACACGGTCCACATGAGTATCTACGGCAAAGCTGGGAATGTCAAAAGCCACACTGCGGACAACATTGGCCGTTTTTCTTCCTACTCCTTGTAAAGACATCAGCTCTTTATAAGAACTGGGGACCTGCCCTGAGAACTTTTCTTCCAGATCTTGACTTAAGGCAAGAATAGAACGCGCCTTGTTTCGATACAGTCCTATTCTTTTTATATACGATTCGATTTCCTCGACTTTGGCCTTTGCCATGGAAGCACTGTCCGGATACGCTTCAAATAAGGCCGGCGTTACTTTATTCACCGATTCATCCGTTGTCTGAGCGCTTAAAACCACAGCCACTAAAAGCTGAAACGGGGTTTGATGATGAAGCTCGCACTGTGCCTGCGGAAATATTTTTTCCATCTCATCCAGGATCTCATTGGCATTCATCGCTTGCCACTCTCCACATCTTCTACACTTAAACCTTTTTCTTTCCAGGAAATCAAAATGTTTTCAATATAGTTTAAATTGCGTTTTTCATAAACGGCCGCTTCATTCAATGCACAGATCACCATCGGTTCTGTATAGGTACTGGCCATCTGTAAGATTCGTTCCATTTCCATAGGACTTAAGGTCCGTTTAAATTCCATTTCAAATTCTTCAATTAAAGAACGATGCGTCCCCTGGATCGAATTGTGCATTTGGCCGTATACGCCTTCAATATCAAAGCTGACTTCATTGTTGGCATAGGTAATGTTCAAATAGCCCTTATCCGCCAAAGACAGATACAGCTCTTCGACTTCGTCCACTTCAATATGCAATTTTTGTGCCATCATTTCATGATGGATCACCTTGTGCATATCGTTATAATAATCGATCAGCAGCAGCATCAACGCTTCTTTATCTGTTAACTGCAGAGATTCTAAATGATCCAATATCCAAATTTTATGATCTAAATACGGTGATTTCCAATCCATTATTCTGTCTCCCTTTCATACACACGAACATAGGTATCATAGTCCAGAAGCAGCAACTTTCCAGACCCTCTGATTTCATAGGCAGGATTGTCATACCCGTAGGCAAGCTGTACACTGTCGGCTTCGATGCCGTAAGTCTCGGCTGCCTCATCACGGACTTTTTGATAATCCAGGGAACTCATATCTCTTTCCGTTATCTTTTTCCCTGTGGCATCAAACCAGTAAAGCGTATCTTCTGTATATCCCTGGTACGTCAGATAATCAAACTGGTGAGAAGTGATCCCGGTGATTCCCTTGACAGAATCTTCGATCTTTTGAAGTGCGTTTTTTTGAATTTCTTCATGAACACGGTTAGGCCCGCTGATAAAGAGCGACCACAAAACCACAAAAAGAAAAACAAAGAGGATACTCAACAACGCTGTAAACCGTTTTCCATAAATTCTTTTCGTTTTAGCCATAAGATCCTCCTTTGCACTCATTCATTATACATGAAATCCTAAAGAATAGGCACAAAAAAGCACTGCGTCATGCAGCGCCAGACTATTCATCTTCTTTTTTATTTTTAGGTAAGAACAAACTAAGGAGCAGTGAGACAACAAATACACCGGCTACGGCATTGCCGTTAAAAATATCCCCGACTGCCTGCGGGAAACAAGAAAAGAAGTTTCCTGAAGTCTGTGTAAGTCCCACACCGATACAGAAAGAAAGCGATACGATGATCATAGTGCGGTCATCAAACTTACATTCTTTTAACATTTTGATTCCTTCATACATAATGGAACCAAACATCATAACCGTACATCCGCCTAAAACCGACTGCGGAATGGAATTGAAGAAAGCGCCCAGCGGCGGGAATAAAGAGGCCAGAATCAAAATCAAAGCGCCCATAAAAATCGTAAAGCGATTGATGACATTGGTCATTGTCACTAAACCCACGTTCTGACTAAAGGAAGTCAACGGAAGGCATCCAAAACATCCCGAAATAGCGCTGGAGAATCCATCAACAGCCAAAGATCCCTGAAGCTCTTCAGTTTTGATGTCACGGTTGAGGGCTCCTGTACAAACAGCCGTTGTCGCTCCTGTCGTTTCCGCAGCGGACACAAGGAACACAATGGCAATCGTAAAGAAGGCACCCACATCAAATATTGGTTTATGTTCCGTCAAGAAAACCAGTTTAGGGATACTGAAATAACCTACCTGGGAAATTGTTTCTGAAATGCCAGAAAGATCGACCATCGGTGCGATCCCGGCAACCGTAAAGATAATGGACAGGATATAACCGAAAATCAATCCGACCAAAATGTTCAGGTTTTTATACGTTCCCTTCAATAAATATCGGGAAGCCAGACAAACGATCAAAGTAATGGCGCCTACCAGCAAATGATACCAGGCTCCAAAATCTTCGACACCGCTTCCTCCTCCCCAGGAATCCATACCTACCGACAACAAAGAAAGACCAATCGCGATCACAACGCAGGCGGATACGACCGGGGTCAAAAAGCGCCTCCAGTATTTCGCGCTCAATCCAACCAGACCTTCAAAGATCCCTCCCAGGATCACGGCTCCGATCATTCCTTCATATCCAAGATTTGGATTGGTACAGATGATCAACAAACTTCCTAAAAAGGTAAAGCTGACCCCCATGACGATAGGGAGCTTCGATCCAATCTTCCAGATCGGATACAGCTGCATGGTCGTACCAATACCCGCCGCAAACATGGCGCACTGTAAGATCTGTGTAATCTCAGCAGGGCTCAGATGTTCTTCTGTTCCATATACGATAGCCGCCCCGCAGACGATCAAAACCGGTGCCAAATTGGCAACAAACATAGCTAAAACGTGCTGCAGTCCAAAAGGAATGGCCTTTTGAAGAGGCACCCGTCCGTTCAAGCGATACAGATTTTCTTCGCTGACTTCGGATACCATAGCTTCTTTTTCAAAATAAGCTTTTTCTTTTTCCATACTCTTTCCCTTTCTCAATATGTTTACTATTTTACTTACATACATCGACCCAGGCAACAAAATTTGTCGTTTTTTCTAATTCTTCTATGCTCATACAGATACAGGAGTTTGAACTGCCGCAAGCCGGATAAACTTTTGACAGGTCGCGTAAAGATACATCCAGATAAACCTGCACGCCTTCTTTAACCCCAAAAGGACAGACGCCGCCAATGGCATGCCCTGTTCTTTCTTCGACTTGTTCGCCATGAATCATTTTAGGCTTTTTTCCAAACTGATTCTTAAACTTGGCATTGTCAATACGGGCATCCCCGCAGGCAACAACCACAATCGTCTTGCCTTCTACATCAAAAGCCAAAGTTTTGGCAATGTCTCTAGGCTGACAGCCTAAAGCATCCGCCGCCAATTCCACCGTGGCTGAACTTGTATCCAGTTCAATGATACGATCTTCCATCGCATATTGTTTCAAATGATCTTTTACTTTTTCAATTGACATTTTCAACACCCTTTCTCGTAAGCCCATTATATTTTCCTTGCGCCAAAATGTAAAATCCTTTAGGATGAAATCATGCCAAGAATCAAAGAAGATGTTATTCATTCTATAGAAATTAAAAAAAGCCGTTTTATCACATATCTTCACCGAAGCGATAACGAAGAAGAAGCCAAGGATTTTCTACGCTATATCAAAAAAACGCATGCCGATGCCACCCATCATTGCACATGCATGATCATTGGTTCGATCGTTCGTTCCAATGACGATGGCGAGCCCTCCGGCACCGCAGGACATCCGATGCTTAACGTTTTACAGAAAAACGGGATCGAAGACATCCTGGCCGTTGTCGTGCGCTATTTTGGCGGCACCAAACTAGGGACCGGCGGCTTGGTCAAAGCTTATTCCGATTCCGTAAAACTGGCACTGGAACAGGCAACACTGACAAGTGTTGTTCCTTTCTTTGAATACAAGATCACTTTTGATTATGAATGGATCGGAAAAATCGATGCTTATTTTCATAAGCAAAAATTAGAGATTTCAAAAAAAGAATACGATCAGAAAGTTACATACTTTTATTTGTGTGAACAAGATAACCAAAAAGATATCCAGGAACTAACCAACGGCAAGGTCCAGTGTGAATTTGTCCAAGAGGTACAAAAAGAAAAAATCATAGAATCATGATATACTAGAGGCGGTGAATATAATGAACTTTTATTCGATACTGATCTTAATTTTTATCCTTGTATTGCTCTTTTTGTTTTTTCAGCTTCTGGCGCCGATCTTGATTCCGCTGATTCTGATCTATTTGATCTATCGCGCCTTTGTGCCAAGAAAAAAAGAAACCTATACATATTATTATGAAGAAGAGAATACACAAACCAACAACCCTCCTAAACACGGGGCCATTGATGTAGAATATACTGAACACGAAGAAGGAGACGATTATGATTCTTGATCAATCCGTAGGCAGAGATAAAGAGATTCGCCGTTTGCTCAGCCGGTCCATGCTGAATATGGACTCCATCACCATCAGCTCCTGGATGAAATATCAGTATGACCCCAAAAGCATGTTCTGTTACGTTGAAGACAATAAGGTCACTTCCTGTCTGCAGACAAAGGAAAGAAAATTCACATATCAGGGAAAGACATGCAGCGCTCTAGTGATCACCCTGGCTTGTACTTTGCCCGACTATCGGCAGCGAAATCATTTCAGTCAGCTTTTAGAAGCCGCCATGAACTATGCCAACTGCAATCATATGCTCTCGATGGCTTATACCAATTTTCCCAAATTGTTGGAAGCCAAGAGCTTCCAGGCCGTTTCTAAAACAAAATACTATTGGCTGGAACTCAAAGACCAAACGTTTGGAAGCGAAAAAAATGTCAAGACGTATCGTCCTGACATGGATCTCTATTCACTGTATCTTGATTTTTTGAATCATTTTGATGGGTCGATCCTTTTAGACAAAGAATCTTTCATCAATCAGATCCACTATTATCTCAACTGCAATCACCGCATCGTTGTCATGACCGATGACCGGCAAGCCTTGAAGGGATTTGCGATCTACAAAGTCAACAACGAACACATCGAGATCAAACGAATGATTTATCTGGATGCAGCGGCCATCAAAGATCTTCTCGCCTATCTCAGTCCTCGCTGTGAATCGGCCAGTTTTACACTCAGTCAGGCCGAACGATTGGAAAAGATCTTCCCTATGGAAATCCCAAGAAACCAGGGGACCGTCTTGGCAAGACTTAATAATTATAAATTGTTCTCGATCTGGTCGCATCAGAATGTACATCATGCCAGGGAAGCTTTTGACTTATTGGAAAAACCTTGTTGGAATCATTTCATTGATTAGAGCCAGCGGTGCCTCCATTGATAATATTCTTCGTCTTTCAAGGAAGAGATCTCCTCTTCCTTTTTTTCATAGATAAAAAAAGAACTGTGTTCAAAAAGAGATAAAAATTCTTCATCCGAAAGTACGGCATGCCACTGATTGGCACGGCACAGGATGCGTTTGTCTTGTTTTATTACAATCATCCCTTCCGATGAAATCAGGATCTCCCCTTTTTGAAGGTATAGGAGCGCCTCTTTCCCCGTTTCTACTTTTTCCATATCCGTATTTTACCACAAAAAAAGCTGTCCTATGACAGCTTATTCATAATGTTCCTTTAAGATCTGGAAATAGGCTTGTGCATGTGCACATACCGGACATTCTTCCGGAGCTGTTTTTCCTACATGAATATGTCCGCAATTCAGACAGATCCATACAGTTTCTTCAGGACTGGTAAAGAACGTATTTTCTTCAACTTCCTTCAACATGGCACGATAACGGGCTTCGTGATGTTTTTCGATAGCCGCAACGCCTTCCATTTTATCAGCGATATCATCAAAGCCTTCTTCTCTGGCTGTGGCAGCCATCTCTTTGTACATGTCGGTCCATTCATAATTTTCCCCGGCCGCAGCATCTTCCAGGTTTACCGTTGTCGTTGGGACCTTTCCTCCGTGTAAAGCTTTGAACCAAAGCTTCGCATGTTCTTTTTCGTTTTTTGAAGTTTCTTCAAAGATGTTCTGAATTTTTACATATCCATCTTTTTTAGCCTGAGAAGCATAATATTGATATTTGATGCTTGCCTGGCTTTCTCCGGCAAATGCCGCCATTAAGTTTTGTTCTGTTTTTGATCCTTTTAATTCCATATTGGAACCTCCTTAGTAAGAAAATTATACCACCGAACGATACAAATTTCTAAGGATTTACTCATTATTTGCCCAAGCCGGCGTCTGGCTTCCTCTTTGTACCAGGATGGCCTTTTGAAACTGTGTCTGGTTTAGAAATTCCAGGATACGAAGCTTCTCCTCTTCATCGCACCCCACCAGCAATTTAACTTCACAGTCCTTTTTCAATATATCAGCGCTGATAACGATTGAATCGACCTGATGTGCTTTTTTCGAGCCTTTGAATACATGGATCGGCTGTGAGTCTGTACCCACTGTATCCTGTAAAGAACCATAATCCACCGGATAGATCAAATTCGCATACGTTGGATGGGTCGTCCCTTTGGGATGATCGATCTTACATGTACTGCTCAGTAATAAAGTATCCATCTTCTGCCAGAAATATGCGTTGTTTTCTAATTGATTCATACTACCCCTCCTGATTTGATTGTCCTTCCTGGACAAACTGCCAGAAATCCTGGCCCTTGGCTTTATCAAAATCGATGGTGGAATCGACATCCCATAAGGAAACCTCGTGTGTAGATTCATTATATCCAATGCCAGCCTCAACGGCTTTTCCATCCTCGACCTTATACAATGTCGGCGTATATAAAAAATACGGTGCCATTTCCAATAAGATGTTTCCTTCTTCCGTATTGGAAACAAGAGTCATTCCTTCTTCATCCTTTCGCGACAATTCGAAATCGGTGCTGTCCAGATGATAAAGAACCAGGCCGGCATGTTCATCCTGGGTTTGCTCAATATAAGCATCCAGAGCCTCGCAATATGTGCAGCCTTCCCGTTCGATGATCAGCACGAAATCTTCTTTGGCCTCCAGCTTATCCTGAAGTTCCAGAGCATCGATATCAATCTCAGAAAAAGCTTCTTTGGGCGCACAGCCAAACAACAGCACACCTATGCAGAATACGCTCAATATTTGAATCAACCTTTTCAAATTTTGTCCCTCTTTTCTATCGTATAGCAATGATCGCATCGATCATTTTTGTCAATGTAAAAGCCAGGTTTTCAAGTTTTTGCGGTCCTGTCTTAAGCGCCGTCAAAAAATCCATCGCCCGATCGGCACTGGAAAGGACACCATCAAAACCATGATCATACAGATCCATATATCCAACGCCTAAAGCGCCGCTCAAACAAAATACCGGCTTATGGTACTTCTTGGCAAGAACCGCGATTCCATAAGGCACTTTCCCGTAGATTGTCTGATGATCACTTTGACCTTCGCCGGTAATGACGATATCACATTGGGAAATCGCTTGTTCCAGCCGATACTTTTCAATGCATAGGTCGATCCCCGGAACAAACCGCGCATGAAACAACCCGGCCAAAACAGCCCCGATTCCGCCTGAGGAACCAGACCCTTCAAAACTATTGATATCTATGCCAAAAGTTTCCTGGATCTTATCCCGATAATGACGCATGGCTTGATCCACCATCGCCATTTGGGAAGGAAAGAAACCTTTCTGACGGCCAAAAGTATATACGGCCCCCTGTTTGCCTAAAAGATGATTTTTCACATCCACGGCCAGCGTGATCTCAATATCTTTCCAGTCCACAAGTCGGGAATCGTCAATGGAATCAATTCGAGACAAGGCATAAACACCGGCCATCAGTCTTTTATGATGCGCATCAAAAAAACTGAGTCCCAGCTCCTGAAGCATTCCCATACCTCCATCGTTGGTGCCGGTTCCGCCCAATCCCAATAAGATCTTTTTATATCCTTTGTTTACTGCATCTTTCAACATCATTCCTACGCCGCGGCTGTTGGCAATCATAGGATTCCGCTTATGCCGTTCTACCATATTCAATCCGATACAGCTTGCCACTTCCATGATCGCAAGATTTTCTTTTGGAACAACACCATAGCTCACAGTAATAGGTGCCCCATAGGCATCCACCACTTTAGCCTTTTCAAGTTTTCCGTGATAGATCTGGCGGAAGATTTCCATGGTTCCTTCTCCTCCATCGCACATTGGAAAACAAGATACTTTATGATCCGGATTGGCTTGAAGTATTCCTTTTTGAATCGTATATACAGCCTTTGTCGAATTCATGCACCCTTTAAAGGAATCACATGCCACTACAAACTCCATATTACTATTCTAACATACTTTACTTGTAAATCATGAAAATTGCAAATTATATTTCAGGCAAGTTTCATTTGTTTCATTTTATGATAATTGCTTTCAAAAGTTTAAATCTGTTATTAAATCATGATATAATCAGAATGTTTATATTCCCTTTGAAAGGATCAAAAATATGAAAAAAAATGTATTGATCGGTGTAACCGGCGGGATCGCTGCGTATAAAGCTTTAGATCTTGTCAGTTCCTTAAAAAAGAAAGATCTCCAGATCAAAGTCATGATGACCAAAAATGCCTGTGAATTTGTCAGCCCTTTAAGCTTTCGTACACTCTCCGGCCATCCCTGTGAAGTTGATCTTTTTGATAAAACCAATGAAGACCCTATTTCGCATATTTCTTTGGCAAAATGGGCCGATCTGGTCGTTCTGGTGCCCTGCACAGCCAACGTATTGGCCAAAGTTGTCCATGGCATCTGCGACGATCTTGTCTCGACGACATTTTTGGCCTGCCATTGTCCAAAAATGATTGCCCCGGCCATGAATGTTCATATGTACGAGAATCCGGTGACCCAGAGAAATCTGGCTTTGGCAAAAGATCTTTCTTATCAGATCATTGAACCGGAAGTCGGACACCTGGCATGCAATGACACAGGAAAAGGAAAGCTGGCCAATGTAAAGGATATCGAAGAAGCCATTCTACATTCACTTTGTCATAACGATCAGTTAAATCATAAACATGTTTTGATCAGCGCCGGCCCAACCCAGGAAGCTCTGGACCCTGTTCGCTTTATCTCCAACCATTCCAGCGGCAAACAAGGTTATGCCATCGCCAGAGCAGCCCTGAACATGGGAGCCAAAGTCACTCTGGTCAGCGGACCTGTCAACATTCCTGCGCCTAAAGGGGCTGCCATGATCTTTGTCCAAAGCGCTGAAGAAATGTTTGAAGCGATGAAAGAACAAAGCCTTAAAGCCGACTACATCATTATGGCGGCCGCCGTAGCGGATTATCGTCCCAGCCAGAAAGCTGCTGAGAAAATCAAAAAGTCCGCCGCTGACAAGACCCTGCAGATGATCCCCAATCCAGACATTCTTGCCTGGATAGGACAACATAAAAAAGAAAATCAGGTCGTATGCGGATTTGCGATGGAAACCAGCGATTTAGATAAACACGCAAAAGAAAAACTGGAAAAGAAAAACTGCGATCTTTTGATTGGAAACAATTTGACCGTGGAAGGAGCCGGTTTTAAAACCGACACCAACATCGTCTCTTTATTGAAGAAAGATTCCATTGAACATCTTCCTAAATGTACAAAAGAGGAATTAGGAATTCGAATTCTGGAAACGATGAAAGAAATAGAAGAGGAAAAGAAGAAATGTTAGTTGCGATCGATATAGGAAACACGAATATCACGATTGGTATCTTTAACGGAGATGACCTGATCGGCAATTACCGCTTAACCACCAAAGTACGACGGACAAGCGATGAATACGGATTTATGTTGAAGACCTTCTTGGACAATTCCAAAGTCTATAAAGAAGATATCGACGATGTGATCGTATCCAGCGTTGTACCAAAAGTCATGCATTCCTTTCAAAATGGGATCGTTAAGTTTTTAGGGATCGAACCAATGATCGTGGCTCCCGGTATCAAGAGCGGCATCAGCGTGCAGCTGGAAAACCCAAAAAGCGTGGGTTCCGATCGAATTGCCGATTGCGCCGGTGCCTATTTCGAATATGGCGGGCCCGTTCTGGTCATTGATTTTGGGACGGCGACCACCTACGATTATGTCGATGAAAACGGTGCCTTCAAAGCAGGTTCCATCAGTGTCGGAATCGAAACCGGGGCCAATGCCCTGTGGACCCAGACGGCTCAGCTGCCTGAAATTGAAATCAAACGTCCTTCAACGATTCTGGCAAAAAACACCAAGACCGAAATGCAGGGCGGAATCTTCTATCAATACCTTGGCGGTGTAGAGTATACGATCCGTCAATACCGCAAAGAAATCGGAAAAGATTTCAAGGTCGTAGCTACCGGCGGTCTTGGCCGGGTGGTGCATTCTCACATTCCCCAAATCGATGTTTATGATCCTAATTTGATCTTTAAAGGTTTGAAGATCATCTACAATAAAAACAAGGAGGCTGAATAGGGCCTCCTTAATTTATTTTTTCATCGGTCAAAAATATCGTTTCAATTGAATACTGGGATTGAAACACTCGTTTGACATACCCTTCGTAATCCTGATCTTTGATCTCCTGATCGTTCAGATATACTCTTTCGCCAAAGATATCCTTTGTCTGAACTTCCATGCCATCATTGATCTCAGGAACGCAGACAAGATAGTACAAGGTAATAAGCTGATCATCCTGCTGGTAATCCAGCTTATAGATCTGAATCACCCGATCGGTAGAACCGGCATCTTTTGACTTTAAAAACGCTGCATATTCAACCGTACTGTTCCTTAAACTAGCTTCCTGCGCTTCATCGCTGACAAGATTATCCATGAAGATATCTTCTTTTCGATCTTGAATATACGCATTGCCTGCATCCATGATTCTTTGAAGATAGTCCGTATCGATCTGTTCCAAAGAATCATAACGGTCGTTCAGTCCCTCCACTTTGATTTCCCGGGTTGGATGAACCACTTCAAAATGATACCGATTGGCCAGTTCTTCATCATAGCTTGCACTGACGGTTATGATATCTCCATTCGATAAACCGGTATTGGGAGTAACCTCAAAGGTAACCGTATCTAAAAATTCCTGGATTCTTTGATTCAGATCCTCTCCATTGATCTGCACTTCTACCGATGCATTCCTATTTTCTCCGGTATATTCAACATCAAGATCCGAAGTCACATCCACTTCAATCGTTCTTAAAAAGAAAAAATAGGCCATGGAAATCAAAAGGACACACATCAAAGAGATCGATACAAAATAAATCACTTTGTCTTTGATTTTGGCTTCCATAAGCCTATTCTAATCGAAATAAGAAGCGTTTTCCAGTGCTTGATGAATATATTCCATCATGGCCGTATCGCTTTGTTTCTCCAGAATTTCTGCGGCATCCTGTATACAGCACTCCATCATGGCCGTATCCTTTGCCAGATCCGCAAACAGAAATCCCGGCATTCCACTTTGGCGAAAGCCCAAAACATCGCCCGGACCTCTTGTCTTCAAATCGTATTCTGTGATTGAGAAACCATCTGTGCATTGTTCCAACATTCGAAGACGATCCACAGCCGCCTTATCCTGGGTAGAGCTTAACAGAAAACAATGGCCCTGATACGGACTGCGGCCTACTCTTCCTCTTAACTGATGAAGTGTACTCAACCCAAACCGGTGTGCATCATAAATAACCATCCAGGTCGCATTGGGCACATCCACTCCGACCTCGATCACGGTTGTGGTCACCAGGATATCGATTTTATGCATCGCAAAATCATTCATTGTCTTTTCTTTTTCCTCACTGGACATCTGACCGTGCAATAAAGAAATCGAATGATTTTTTAATGTCTTTTTCATCCCTTCATAAATCGAAACGACACTTCGATAATGGGTCTCTTCGTTATCTTGTATGGAAGGACAGATCACATAGCCTTGTCTTCCTTCCTGAAGATATCCCAACACCTCATTTAAAATTGGCGCCATCGTATCGGCTGGGATAAAACGTGTGAGCACCGTTTTTCTTCCCGGCGGCATCGTTTTGATATTGGAAACGCTCAAATCTCCAAACAAGAAATGCGCTGCGGTTCGCGGGATCGGCGTGGCCGACATCATCAAAAGATCCACCGCTTTGCCTTTTTCCAGTAAAGAACGCCGCTGCCGAACCCCAAAGCGTTGTTGCTCATCCACGATGACAAAAGACAAATCCTTGAAATGCACAGTTTCCTGAAACAAGGCATGAGTCCCCACTACGATCAGTATATCCCCTGAATTTAATCCTTCCAGGATCTCTCTTTTTTCTTTAAGACTTAAACTGGCTACATACAAAGAGACCGGAAGGCCTAGTTTTTTTAACGTTTGAAAATGCTGGCGAGCCAGGATCTCGGTCGGTGCCAAAAAACATGCCTGGCTCTTAGAAAGAGCATTCGCAAGCAAACCCACAGCGGCTACCATGGTCTTGCCGCAACCAACATCCCCCTGAACCATACGGAACATGATCTTATTACTTTTTAAATCGCGAAGCACATCGTCGATCGCTTTTCGCTGATCTGCAGTGCATACATAAGGAAAACTTTGAATAAATGCTTCGATCTTTTCCTGATCAAAACTCTTTGAGGACTTAAGCGCGATTCCTTCTTTTTGACGCATTGCCTGCATCACACATTGAAAACAGAGGAACTCTTCATATTTCAATGTGCGAACCGCCTGCTTAAGCTCTTTTTCCGAGCGGGGAAAATGAATGCCATGTAAAACTCTGGCATGATCCATCAAACGATATTTATCGACATAACGTTTGGGTATGACCGTAGGAATATCGCCGGCAAAAGTTAAAGCCTGTTTCATGATGCTTTCCATATCTGAAGCTTTCATTCCTTCACTTAGCGAATAGACAGGACGGATCCCGATTTGTTCTTGAAGCGGTTTAAAGTTGTACTGACTGACCGTAACTTTATAATTTCCCTGGTAGATCCCAAAACAAGTGATCTTTTTCCCATAAGGAAATTGTTTGGCCCATGGGCGATTGAACAAAGTAACTTCGATTTCTTCGTTCCACGTAATCACTTTGAACCGGGTCATCGATCGGTTTTTCCCAAAACGCACCACACTGACATGGGAACAAATCAATCCTTCAAAACTAACCTTCTCTTTTTCTTTCCAATCAGAAAACGGAAGGGCTTGGATCATTTCGTAACGGAAAGGATAACACCTTAGCAGATCTTCGATCGTGTGGATATTTTGTCGCTTTAAAAGATCACTTCTTCTTTTTGTGAGTTTTAGATTTTTCAGTTCCATAATCGATCCATGTTGTTCCTACTTTGACAAGAAAATTACATTCGACGATCATGTACAAAATACCCGTTAAAAATAGAATAAAGATATATACGATCGCCGAAGAGTTCAGACCCACTCCGGCAGCCATGAAAAATGCCAGCATCCAGGAAAGCATCGGATTTCCAAAGACCAGGATGTTGGTCAAGATCGAATACCCGTCAAATCCTGAAGCCATGGAGAATGGTGCACCGATAAGGCTGTCCAAGAAAATAATCATCAATAGAATCAGACAATATCGATTCCATACATCCTTAAATGAATGAAGAAAACGATTCTTGACATAGGATAAGAGTTCCTTGGGCTTGGTCATATTCTGGGCAAGACCCGTAAACATACACAACTGCAGCGGCTGCACCAATACAACCAAAAGAGCACAAACGATCTGATAGATCAAAGAGAGATACCAGATGTCGTTTTCATATACGATCTCATGCAAAGGCAAAAGAAGGCCAAAAGTGAAAACCAGCACCACTCCCTCGATGATCAGAATAGGAAGTATAGTGGGAATTTCAAAAGAAAATGGTTTTTGCCAGATCCTGGTACAGATCCAGTAAAACCCCACGCTGGAAGCCATCCCCAACAAAATCAAAAAGGCATAGCCAAGTACGGCCCAGCCGCCCAGAAATACACTGCCGTAAATATAAAAAATATTATAGAGAACGCTTAAAAAAAAGATCCATCCCATCGGTTTGAACAAGCGTTTGATTTGAATATCGTGCTTCTTTCGTTTCATTTCATTTCCTCCGTGCCTACAGTTTATCAGAATCCTGACAAATCCACAAAGCCTTTGAGTCTTTTGAATGGCCTACTTCCATGGTATGTTCCACAGGAATCTTCATGTTTTGGGACCACTGGACAAGCCAGTTTCGATTGCCTTCTGAATCCAGTTGCGAAAACTGCCCCAGACTCAAAGAACGAATCTCTTCAAAGACGTGCATCAGCTCCAGTTGTTTCAAATAGGAGCGAATCAAAAATAAATTTCCGCTGCGGCTTTCCAGAAATAAATCTTTTCCTTTCCATTCAGGAAAATAGGAAGTGCCGGCCAATTTTAGAAAACAGCGAATGTTTCCGCCAATATAATGCCGTTTCGAATAAAAGATCTCGGAATCTTCTTTTTCGATCCAGGAAAGAATTTCTTCCATTTTCTCATGGCCTTTGATCTGTAGAAGAACGGTAGGTTTATGGAAAGATAGCACATTGAGGACCGGCGTTAAATCGCTGTAGCCGGCAAACCACGCCGGGCTTTTTTCATAAGCCGTTCGATCTAAATAGGGTAATGCTTCAAGAGACAGATTCCCGCCGCTGACATCGAAGATCACATCAAAATCTTCTTGAAACCATCGATTCAGATGCTTAGCCCTCGTGAAACCATCCACATCCTCAAAAAGATAGGGACTGACCAACACCCGATGATGCCGTTCCAATAAAGAGACCAATGCTTGTATTTCGGTTACAGAAACCGGATCTGAGAGACGGCATAAACCAATTTTTTTCAATATGGTTCCCTCCTTTACACAATGAATGAAGATGGTATAATAATACCATCTTAAAGGTTAAGGGAGCATAAGAAAATGGAAAAAATCGCAGTCGTTACCGATACAGGTTCCAATATGTCATTTGAAGAAGCCAAAACATTCGGCATTCATGTGTTGCCTTTACAGATCACATTCGGGCAAGACAGTTATCAGGACAAAGAAGAAATCACGACCGAAGAGATCTATCAGCACTTAAAAAATTTGGAAATGCCAAAAACGAGCATGCCCAGTTATGCCCGTATAGAAGATCTATTCAAAAAATTAAAAGAAGAAGGATATGACACGATCCTGGGTGTCCCTTTGACATCCGGCCTTTCCACAACGGCACAGACCATGGAAAGCATCGCCAGGGATCTGAAGATCCATTTTGTGCTTTTGGATTGTTTCAGCACCTGTCAGATTCAAAAATATATTGCAATCCAAGCCAAAACAATGGCCGAACAGGGGTTTTCTTCAACAGAGATTCTTCAGACATTGAAACCAAGGATTCAAAACGCCAACTCGATCATTCTTGTCAAAGACCTGGATCATCTGAAGCGCGGAGGCCGCCTGACCCCTATGGCAGCCAAGGTCGCTTCTTTATTGAAAATTTTCCCAATCCTTCAAATCAACCAAAACACACAGGGAAAAATCGATATTTTCTCAAAAGTAAGAACCGAATCGAAAGCGTATTCCTTTGCGATGGAGCAAGCAATCCTGCAAATGAAAGATGTCAAAAAGACAAAAGTTTTTTTGATTCATACTGAATACCAGAAAGGCATCGATTTAATGACTGAATCTCTGCTTCAGGCAGGGGTTCCAAAGGAAAACATCACTTATGAAGTGATAAGCAGCGTCATTGCGGTTCATACCGGCATGGGCTGTACCTGCATTCAATTTATAGAGGAGGAAAACGAATGAAAACCATCAAGATCTGCATTACAATGGAAAACGGAAAGGAAATCATTGCACAGCTGTATCCGGAAATTGCACCGATAACAGTCGAAAATTTTGTCTCATTAATAAAAGAGGAATTCTACGATGGGTTGATCTTCCATCGTGTGATCCCGGGCTTTATGATCCAGGGCGGTGACCCGTTGGGAACCGGAATGGGTGGAAGCAAGAACAACATATATGGCGAATTCAAATCCAATGGATTCATCAACAACCTAAAACATGAACGCGGCGTTCTTTCCATGGCAAGAGCCATGAATCCTAATTCTGCCAGTTCACAGTTCTTTATCATGCATCAAAACGCACCACACCTTGATGGCGAATACGCAGCCTTTGGGAAAGTTATCGAAGGCATGGAAGTTGTCGATGATATCGCCAATACTCCGACCAACTTTCAGGATCGTCCTTTAAACGAACAAAGAATGCGCTCCATTCGAATCGTTGAGGAATAAAGTGTGAAAAAAGAAATCAATATTTTGGAGAATTCCCACCTTGTTTTATCTAAACTTTCGCAAGGTATCCTGCTCACGACAAAAGTAAGGAATCAGATCAATACCATGACTATCGGCTGGGGAACGATCGGTATCGAGTGGAGAGAGCCTGTTTTTATCGCTTTTGTCCGTTTAAGCCGTCACACCAAAGAAATGCTGGATGAAGCTGGCGAATTTACGATCAACGTTCCTAATGAACAGACTGACCAGAGCATTCTTGCCTATTGCGGCACACGTTCAGGAAGAGATACCAACAAGATCCAGGACCTTCAACTAACACTGGTAGAATCGGATACCATTCAAACTCCGGGAATCAAAGAACTTCCTTTGACACTGGAATGCAAGATTCTATACAGTCAGGCACAAGATTATGATTTGATGCCGGGATCCGTTCAGAAAAGCATTTATCCTCATGTCGATCCTGAACAGGACAAAACAAGTCAGGATGTTCATACGATGTATATCGCAAAAATTCAAAAAGCCTATATCATTATTTAAAAAGGAGAATCCGGTTTTATCCGATTCTCCTTTTAATTCATCCAAGAAGCCTGTTTAAACTCTTCCACAAAGCATTCCTTTTGTCGATCGTCCATGTGCTGAATCATTTGTACGATGATCTCTTTCCAATCTAAAGGCGTTCGCTTTTCTTCCTGCTCCTGAAGGATCACTGTCAGCAAAATAGCCAGAAGATCTTCTTCCGTTACATCGTTTCTTAAAATCGGAAGCCGTTTAGAATCGCCTAAGCGAAACAAGGTAAAGATCATTTCTTCTTTCACGTTCAAATGTTGAGCGATTTCCTTGACTCGGTCCATCATCTTTTCTAAATCTGTCTCATAATGCATTTTGATTATCCTTTCTTCGATATTATAAATACGGTAAAAATAATCAAAACCGTGACACCAAACTAAATTTTTTCTTTTTTCTTATCGATCCATTGCGTCATCTTATAGACAAAGATAAAGATAACCGGAATGTTTACCAGCACATAGATCAAATGGATCCATTCAAGCTGTTCGATGTAAATACAGAACCATTCCTGTAAAAACGGTATAGTACAAGAAACAACAAAACAAAGAATCATAAATGAAACCAGAACAAAACGTAAGCGCGTCATGGGTTTACATACAGAGATCAATACACACAAGGCATTGCACCCAGCCAATATTGTGCACATCGTAGAAAACTGATCCTGATCAAGGTTCAGGTGAAAAAGAACACCAAAAAGATAAACTCCCAGAACCGCCAGTAAAAGACAGCCTGCTCCCGGAATGGCTCTTAAAAATACCGTTTGAAGAAAGTTTCCTTTTACCCGTTCGTGATTTGGCTCCAAGGTCAGAACAAAGCTGGGAAGCCCTGTCGCAAGTGCCGAGATCAAAGTCAGCTGAATCGGTAAAAACGGATAGCTTCGCAATAAAAATAAAGTCAATATGGAACAGCCAAAAGACAACAACGTCTTGACCAGAAACAAGGAAGCCGTACGCTGAATATTATTGATAACACAACGTCCCTGATTCAATATCGATGGAAGACTGGCAAACTGATTCTCCAACAATACTATGGAGGCGATGTTTTTTGTCGCGTCGCTCCCAGAACCCATGGCAATGGAACAGTCGGCTTCTTTGAGGGCCATTACATCATTGACTCCGTCCCCTGTCATGGCAACCGTGTGTCCTTTTTGTTTGAGCGTACGAATCATATCTCTTTTTTGTTCTGGCGTCACTCTTCCAAAAATCGAGTACTCTTCAATGTTTTTCTCCAAATTTACGGAAGCACTCATATCCAGTGCCTTTCCTTTTACGCCCGCCTGTTTGGCTATGGCTTGTACCGTATGAGCATCGTCTCCGGAAATGATCTTGATATCCACATCCTGTTTATAAAAATAAGACAAAATCTGATGGATATGCTCGCGCAAGACATCCTGGATCAAGATCAATGCCAAAGGCTCATGATTTCCCTGCAGTTCATTTTCGATGGATCCAATCGCTTTGCACAACGTCAACACACGAATTCCCTGTAAAGAATATTGTTCGATCTTCTTCATGATAACAGGATCTTGTTCTTTCACGATAAAAGGATACGCTCCGATAATAAATCCCTCTTCTTCAAATATGACAGCACTGGCCTTGCGGGCACTGGAAAAAGGGATGATCTGTTTTACCGGAACGACTTCAACATCACAGTATTCACGAATCGCCATCGCGGTCGCATTTTCATCCTGCAAAGTGCCAAACATGGAAGATAAGATCTTCTGTATTTCCTGTGTTGTATACGAAGACAAAGATTCTATGCCTGTTACTTTCATTTTTCCCTGGGTGATCGTTCCTGTCTTATCCAGACAAAGAGTATCCACACGGGCAAGAGTCTCAATGCAATACAGCTCCTGAACCAATACCTTCTGCGAAGCCAGACGAAAGGCTCCGATAGCCAGCGCTACGCTGGTCAAAATCACCAGGCCTTCCGGAATCATCCCCACTACAGCTGCAACCATGCTCAATATGGAAGCGTCTAAAGAGGTTCTCGAAATAAAATAAGCTTTCCCAAACAAAAGAAGCCCCGCCGGAATCAGGATCACCGTACTGAATTTAATGATCGCATTAATAGAATCCCGAAGCTGAGAAGGATATTTTTTCTCTCTTTTGGCATGTTTCAAAATGGAATGGGCATAAGTATCTTCTCCCACCTTTATGGCCTGCATCTTCGCGTGGCCGGCTTCTACGTAACTTCCTGAAAAAACCATATCTTCCACTTGTTTTGAAATGGCGTCGCTTTCCCCCGTAAGCAAGGATTCATTGACTTCGGCCATGCCTTCAACGATCTTCCCATCCACGCAGATCTGATCGCCGGATTCCAGAATCACGATGTCATTGACGACGATTTCTTCCGTCATGATTTGCCAGATATTGCCTTCCCTTAAAACTTTCGCTTTCGGCTGATTGAGCAAAGCCAAAGCATCCAGTTTTTTCTTTGACCGGATCTCCTGAACAATGCCAATCAACGCATTGGAGATCACCACGCCCATAAAGAGCATATTTCGATACGATCCCGTCATAAATACCAAAAACGCCAGAAAGAGATTAATGGCATTGAACATGGTAAAGATATTGGTTTGCACAATCTTTTTATACGATTTACTGTACGTTTCTTCGACATGGTTCGGTGTTGAATTTTTTACTTCTTCTAAACTCAATCCATATCGAGGATCTGTATGCTTTATTGGTTTCATCATTCTAAGTATAACAAAAAAAAGATGCAGTTTCTTATTCTGCATCATATTTTCAACAATGGGGTATTGGATAATTTTTCAATGGCCATGGCATAAGAGTCGATTTGCACATTGGTCTCAATGGCCAGCTGTAAAGAAAACATCAAAAGTCTTGTGTCAAACGCCTGAAGATCTTTATCTATAAAAACAGCCGGGTAACTTTCCAATTCCTTCAAAATGGAAGTCACATCTTCTTTTTTTAGACATCGGCTCAAGCCTACGACAACGACATTTTCCTGGGTGATTGCCTTTAAGCCATTTAAAAGCGCAACATAAGGAGTGGACGACATCTGCACCAGCAGCATCTTTGCCAAGGGATGTTTAGAAAGCTCCAAAAGCCATTCTGTCGTACAGCTGACTACGATCTGTTTGCAGTCTTCTTCTTTTTGAAAGATCCGGGTTGCGTTTTCCAGATTCTCATAAGAATCCGTTTCATCCATACAGTCATCAAAAATCAAAGCCGAATATTCCATAAGCGCCCCTCTTTCTTTACTCTAAATCACTGGGAACTGTTATCTTCTTATTAGAGCCATCTCCGATAACAACTTTAACAGGGATGTTTGAATACCATTCTACAAGCTGCGCATCATCGGTCGCAAGCTTTTTTTCTTTTTTTGCCTGATCATGGCAAGATTTGATCAACGACGTAAGAAAACATTGCGGCGTCTGCGCATTATAAAGAACATTGCGATCCAAAGTTGATACCACATAACCGTTTTCAACGATCTTTACCGTATCCGTACAAGGAATCATCAACAAACAGGCTTGTTCTGTCTTTAACGTCTCCTTTAACTGTTCGATCTGTTCTGTTTTTAAAAATGGTCGAGCCCCATCATGAATAAAAACATAAGGATTTTGAACGGCTTGTAAAGCTTCGTAAACACTATCCTGGCGCGTCGCACCGCCAATGATCACCTGGATCCTTGGATCCTCGATGTATTGTTCCATGATTTCTTTTTCTTCTTGCGAACATGTCACAATGATTTGCGCACATTCGTTATCTTTTAAAAAGAGTTCCAAACTATGTTCTAAAATGGTTTTCCCATCAATTTTATAAAAAACTTTATTGTATGAAAGATGGGTACGGCTTCCTTTTCCTGCCGCTAAGATGCATACACTGTATTTCATGGTTTTATTATATCAGAAACTGCGTAAAGAGTTAGAAGATCTGTTATTGAGTCAAAGAAAAGTCAATTGGAGCAGAAAACTTGTCATGACAAACTAAGGAAAAGACTTTTCTTTTTAGACAAGAATCATTTTGGACAAGTCCTCATGCCATGACAAAATGGCCGCGATATATCCAATTTCTACTTTTGGCCATTGCCTATTTAGAATAACAGTTTTATATACATAAATCTATACGATTTTTTTCATTATGTTCTATTTTTTAACTTTTCAATTTTTTAATCTTTAAAAAAAGAGCTGTAACAAATGCTTCGTTTTGACTATCCTAAGCAAATTACAACTCTTTTTTAATTATCTATCAATATTTGAATTACTCGTAATCCGTGATTCCTTCTCCGGTATTCGGGTAGAAATGAGAATAAACCACATCCATCGAGAAAACGATCAATAAGAATATACAAACTACTTTGGTGATCACCGGCTTGATCTTGCGAATCAGATTGTCGAAGACAGGCGCCAGAATATAGATAAATCCCATGCCTCCGATTCCAAAGACCATTAGCCCTTCGGCACAGATCCTTCCATTCAGGTTCAGGAAGTAACCGCTGTAATCCCACCATTTTAATCCAGTATTCATTTCCATGATATAGGAAGTGGAATATTCTAAGATACCGCACACAACAAGGATACATATAAAATTCAACAACGGCTTGGATCGGAATTGTTTCAAAAGGATCAAGATCAAAAGACCACCCGATCCATAGATTGGAAGCCAAGGCCCATGCATGGCCCCTCGATTAACGAAGACCCCATCCGTGATCAAATGCAGACTGACTTCCCAAAGCCATCCAATTCCCGAAAAGATAAAGAACATCAAGATCAAAGACCAGATCGTGTAATTGCGAAGCGGATCCAAGCCGGTAACCAGCGTTCGCTTCTGTTCTTCGGCAATCGGAAACAGGCGCCGTGGATACTGTTTGGCATCCAACACATTCGATACTGCCTGGTAACGCTGATAGATGCGCATATTCTCCTGGTATTCTTTTTCCTTTTTCCCTTCTTTAAAAAGGATCCCGAACCAATTCGCAAAGAAACCTTCGAATCCGTGAAGCTCTGGTTTCTGTACATGACGATCTTTGTATTCCGGATATGTTTTTTCCAGTTCTTCCTTACTAGGAAGTTCAAACAAATACACATCGTTCATCTTGTCGGCATCTTTGATGTTTTTTGCCTTGGCCTCTTCTCTTAATACCGCATACAATTCCGCATACGTACACATCTTGTACGGATTGCTGAAAAAGATGGCCGACAAACCAAAGGTCATGGACGCAAGAACGGTCCATCCCAAGAAAGTCAGACTGATCTTGAAGCATTCCCATTTGTGACCATACATCATTTTTCGGGAAAGCGTAATAGCCTGATTGGCTCCGATATCCGGATTTTCCGCTACGATATAAGGAACCATCAAATAAGAATAGTGTTTGATGACTAGACCGACGATCGTAAACATCCATAACGTCTCATACATGGCCGTCACAAACATGGTGAAGCTTGCCTTGGTCCACTTTTTGACATGGCTTAGGAACATATATCGTTCAAAAGGAACTTTCTCATAGATTCGCGCCTCTAAAAAGAGTCTTCGCAAAATAACGCAGAATACATTCTGGATATAGAACCAGACAAAGAAAAGCAAGAACAATCCCCCAACGATCATGATCAAGATCGCAATGCTTTCAGAACCCACCATGGAATTGATAGCCGCGGCAATCGATACAAAAATAGATCCTGAAGTCACCGAATTGATTACGGATGCCAGCACGCCTCTTGTTCGCCCCAAGATGGGATTATGGTTTTCACTGATCTCTTCTTTTTCAATAGTTTCCGCCGTTTTAGCGCCTTCTGCAATATTATCTTCGACAATATCCTTGAATACCTGGCTGGCCGTCAGCTGAGAAGGAAGCACCGCATTGGAATTGGATTGTTCCTGGATCCCGGTTTCATTTTCTACGCTTAATAAAGTAAAAGTATCGGAAAATTCATCCGCCAGCATTCCGGAGATCATACAAGCTATGATGAGAAAGCCGTAATGGATCTTTAAGACTTTTTTGGCTTTTTTCTTAAGTTCTTTTCGATTGATCATCTTTTGCACCACCTATAATTTTCGCCTTTAATCATATCATAAAAAAATTAAGCTTTCAGATTCTGAAAGCTTAAAATACCAAGTTGAGAATATTTTTCTTATTTCTTTTCGTATTCTTTCTGGGCAGCGGCTTTGAGCTCTTCCTGCGTCATCTTTTTGGTTTCTTTTCCCAGACACAACGCTTCAAAATTATGATAAACATGTTTTGACATAATATTCTTTGTTGGTTTTTCAATCAGTTTTGAAAGAGCTTTGGCAATCAAATGAACACCGGTGTTGATTTCAACATCCATTTCCAAACTCACTTCATTGTCTGACAATTCTTTAAGCTTAAAATAGATAAAATCATGATCGTGTTTTTTGTTGCTGGTGCTTTCGATCTTTACGATTTTTTTCTCTTCATCAAATATAGCCCAATATGTTGATACAGAACCCACATCGTCGTTGATTGCTTCCCATTTTGTCGGAGAAATGACTCGTACTTCTGTACCTGGTTCAACATCTAATTTGGCCGGATCCTGCAAGGCTTTCCATGCCGTTTCCATTGAAAATGGAAATTCTTTAACTGTACTAAATTTCATAGAATAGGTTTCCTTTCCTCTTTTTCTTTACAATAAAAATCAGATCACAAACATGATCTGATCATAAAATTATTCTTTTGCAGAAGTAAACAGCATTACTCCTAATACCATGGCGATGCAGTCCGCAATATTAAAAGTATCCTGAGTGAACTGAAGGTAGATCAAAGAAACTAAACCAACAGCAGCAAAAACAAATCCAATCACTTTTGCGACCGGTTTATTTCCCATAACGGCACAGATACCACCAATCAATGCCAAAAGAGCTACCGCTGCCGATAAAACCGCAACCATCACTTCCTGACTTTCATGTCCTGGTAACAGTCCCTGTACGCTTCCTGTATATGCCATAATCGCTAAGATAGCATAAACAATACCAAACAGAATCATCAAGATTCCTGATACTTTCATAGTAGAATTTGATTTCATATATCCTCCCTGCACAAACGTGCATGTGAATTATACATAATAATAATAATAACAACAAGTGCATTTCTTTAATATTTTAAGATTTCTTAATGTTTTTTCTTTGTAAAGCGCATACATCCGACAAATCTCTAAAAAGGAAGGCCATATACAAGGTACCCGACCTTTTTTCAATCCTAAAAGAGTTATAGGATTAAAGCTTGTTTTCACTCAATTCCATATTGTTCTTTAAACGTTTCATACCGTTGTTCTTTTAGATCTTCGATGCTTTGTTCGCTTGCCTGGTTGGCAAAATGCATCGGGATAAAGGCTGTTGCCAAAATAACGGCACCGCCAATCGCCATGATCATCAGCCAGCGAAGTCCCGATCGAAGCATGAATTTTTCAGTCATGCGGTT
>NZ_CALVGO010000014.1 GCF_944327125.1 uncultured Faecalicoccus sp. | reverse complement strand
AATGCTTTATTTTACGCCCAGTTCAGGTAAGATCTCTTTTAAGGAAACAACTCGATCATACAGACAGAGAATCGGTTTTCCCTGCGGTGTACGATACAGCTGGTCCGTATGATAGTGTCCATGAAACCAGGCCGTGTATTCCAGCTTCTGTTCAATCTGGTTTAAAAACTCGTGGATATCCTGATATTGGGCTCCATAAGCCTGGATATCGGTTTCATACTTTGCAGACAAGGGATGACTTAGAAAGACATCATGGGTCAATACATAATCAACCTTCCAATGATATTTGTCCAAAGTTTCCAGTGCGTGCGCACATTCTTTTTTTGTAGGGATCTCGTCTTTCCACCAGGTTTCATGTTCCTTGCGGTAGATACGATCATGAGAATAAGCACCCCCAAAAGTAAAGAATGTCTGATCTTTTATCGTAAAGACTTCCCCACGCATCAAATGAAAGATATTCGTTCGGATCCTGTGAACCCTTCCTCCATGCCATTCTTCTTCCGGATAGGAATTCAGAACATCAAAGTTCTCATGGTTTCCATCAATGAACAAAGTCGTCCAAGGCAGACTTTCCAGCCAGTTGAGCCAAAAACGGTCTCCACTGTCTCCATCCCAGATACATCCAAAATCGCCGCAGATGATCAAATAATCGTCTCTGTTCATCTTAAGGCCCTCTAAAAACTCATCGGGATTGATCTTATGAATATCGATCTCACGATGTGTATCACTTGTCAAATAAATCATATAATTTAAAACCCCTCAAAAAATGCCTGATTGCTCAGGCATCTTATTTTTTATTCTACACCAAGTATAAAGGAATAAACCGGCTGATCGCCAGAATGAATTTCCACTTCGGCATCACTGGTTTCCTCGATATAATCAGCCAATGCCTGCGCTTGTTCAGGCGTAGCGTCTTTTCCATAGATCAAAGTGACCAGTTCACTGTCTTCATCAACCATCTTATCGATGAGCTGCTTGGTTGCGCTGATACAATCAGGGCAAGAAACAACGATTTCTTTCCCAAGGATGCCCATATATTCATCCTTTTTGATTTCCAAGCCTTCATACGTTGTGTCTTTGATCGCGTATGTAACCTCTCCCGACTTCACATGATTGATGGCTTCCTGCATCTCTTCAAGGTTTTCTTCCAGATCCACCTCAGGATTAAACATGACACAGGCACTTAATCCCTGAGGAATCGTTTTTGTAGGAAGAACATGGATATCCTGATCTTCGCACACCTGACTGGCTTGCTGAGCAGCCAGAACGATATTGGAATTGTTTGGAAGAATCAAAATATGATCCGCATTCAACCGGCCGATAGCGCTGACAAAATCTTCCGTACTTGGATTCATGGTCTGGCCTCCGCCTACAACGACATCGGCACGAAGTTCCTTGAACATCTTATCAATACCTGGACCCGGAGCTACAGTAATGATCGCATATTTCTTATGTTCCGGTTTGATCTCCAACTGGCTTTCTTCTTCTTTTTCCAGTATATTATCATGCTGTTCCTGCATGTTTTCCACTTTCAGCTTCACAAAACGGCCTTGACGTTTTCCCATTTTGATAGCCGTCTTAGGCTCCAGAGTGTGAACATGGACCTTCACCAGATCTTCATCCTGAACACAGACGATGGAATTACCGATCGTGGATAACTCCTCCTTGAATTTTTCTTCAGAGAAATTACGGATTCCGTTTTCACTTAAGCGAAGAATGAATTCTGTACAGAATCCAAACTCTTCTTCTCCGCCTTGTACACGGCTTTGTGCTTCGCTTACGCTTTCACTGGATTTAGAAGGTTGGATCACTTCTCCGTTCAGTGCCGATAAAAAGCCTTCCAAGATCACACACAGACCTTTTCCTCCACTGTCGACAACCCCAACTTCTTCCAATACCGGTAAGAGCTCCGGCGTTCTAAGTAAAGATTCATTGGCTTCATCCACCATTTTTTTCATCACCGCAACGCAGTCTTCCACTTCTTCCGTTACAGTATAGGCATATGTATAGTCTGCTGCTTCACGAACTACTGTTAAAATCGTACCTTCGACCGGACGCATAACCGCACGATAGGCAACGCGAGAACCATTGACCAGCGCGTTGGCAAGCTGCATCGCATCGATCTCATCAAGATCTTCCACCGCTTGATAGAACCCTCTGAAAATCTGTGATGTGATGACACCAGAGTTTCCTCGAGCTCCCATCAATAAACCGCGGGACAGTGTCTTGCATATTTTCCCTACCGTATCCGCATCTTCTTTTAAAGCTTCTTTGACCCCGTTTGAAAACGTCAAGTTCATATTGGTTCCGGTATCGCCATCCGGTACAGGGAACACATTTAACGCATCGATCTCGGCAGAATGATTTGCCAGATTATTCATACCTGAGGTCAACATGTCTTTCAATAACTGACTGTTGATTCTTTCCATCTTCACACCTACTTCTCCAGTCGAACACCTTGAACGTAAATGTTTACTTCAAGGCATTTCACTTCTAACGTTTTTTCCAAAACATATTTAACACGTTTTTGTGCCTCGTTGACAACTTCGCTCAGCTTGATTCCCTGTAAAGCGATGATATACAGATCCAAAACAAGACCTTCCTCTTTCTGTGTCACGACAACACCGCGGGAATAGTTTTCTTTTTTCAAAAGTTCTGCCCAGCCATCGCGAATCGTTTTCTGACTGGTCATTCCAATAACGCCGTAGCTTTCGGTGATCGTGCCGCCGGCTAAACTGGCAATCGCATCCAGCGAGATTGAAATCTGTCCATATTCTGTAGACTTATTGATAGGCATAAGAAATACCTCCTGTTCGTATAGTTAATTATACTCTAAACCATGCTAATTTACCACATCAAAAGATAGGGTGGAATCATTCCATGAATAATAGATTCCCGAACCTGGATCATAGTACAGATCCAGAGTGGCACTGTATTCCAAACCAAAGGTTTGATCCTGCACCCAGTCAGAAGCCGCACTGTAATAGTCGGTTGTCGGATCCTGAGAGTCTTCCGCTGCCGGATCCTGTTCAGGCTCCTGAGCCGGCGTCTGGGATGGAGTGGTTTCTTCTGGGTCTTGTGTTTCCTGAATCTCTTGGTCCTCGGTATCTTCCTTATCTTCTTTTTCCTCTTTATCTTCTTTGTTTTCTTTTTCCTTTTTCAAGGCATCGCAATTTATTTTTTCAATCGCAGAGTTTGCACTATCCAACATCAGACAGACATTTTTTCCCTCTAACTGATTGAGCATATCTGCGTAATTGGCAAGCATAGATAAAGAATCCAGAGAAGTAAATATCTTATTTCCATCCTGCATCGTGATTTGAAGCATGTTGGCATCGTAAGTGGATTCATAAGGAATGATCTCCGCAATTTTTTCTATCACTTCTTTATTAAGAACCTTTTTATCCTTTTCAAATTCTTTAGCGATCTGTTTTCTTTGTTTCTCGGTGAAGCCGCTCAATAAAGGAAAATGAAGAATGGACTCTAAATTCTCCGAGTTGATCTTTATTGACTTACCGCTTCTGGTCAATACGTAATTTTGATTTTTTTCCACATAATAGCCGATCACATTTCGTTCTTTTACTTTGATCTTGAGAGAATTATCCTTACGCTCTATATCCACATCTTTGATCAACGGCAGTTCTTCCACTTTATTTTTGATCTGGAAGGCAGGTGTCAGCCATAACCGGGTATTCACCGTCACATGGGCCGCTGAAAGAATCTCCTGGTCCGAATAATAATAATTTCCATCCACCTGAATCGCCTGAACCTTTGAATCCGAAGAGAAAAAATACACCAAAAAGCTGGATAAGACAAAAATCAAAAGGCTGAGGACATAGATGGACCGTATACTAAACAGATCGATTCGACTTTTCTTTTCTTTCTCTACCAAATCAATCGCTCCACTTCCGTGATCAGATCAATGTCGTATACTTCTTTGGCTTTTGTCTGGATCAAGGAAATCAAATCAAGCACATTCTGACAAGTCGCCGTTTGATCCACATTCACAATAAAATTACTGTGTTTTAATGACACCTGAGCGCCGCCAATCTTGTGTCCCCGCAAGCCAAGGCTTTCAACCAGCTTCCATGCCGGCATAGCTTCTGGATTCCGGAAAACACTTCCGGCGCATGGCATATCCAATGGCTGCGACTCCATTCTTCTCTGTCTTCGGGAAGCCATCAAGTCTTCGATTTCTTTTCGATTTCCTTCCTTTAACTGAAAGCAGCCGCCAAGAATGATCCAATCTTTATGGTTTTGAAAAAGAGAATGGCGATAGCCATAATCAAGATCTTCTTTCTCAACCCATTCGATCTTACCGTCTCGTAGAATGTATACCCCTTTTAATATCGATGCGATATCCGATTTGTAGGCCCCGGCATTCATATAAAGAGCACCGCCCAAAGATCCAGGGATCCCGGACGCAAATTCAAGTCCGCTTAAAGAATTTTTCATTGCTTCGATGGACAGATTGATGATGGAACAGCCTGCCTGTGCCAGTAAAAGGCCTTCTTTTTCGAAAAAGAAATCATTTAAGGTTCTGTCCAGATTAATGATCGCACCATGAAAATGATTGTCACTGCATAAGAGATTCGATCCTCTTCCCAACACATGGTAAGGAACCTGTTCTTCCTTCAACAACTGCAGGATCCTCATCAAAGCCAATTCATTTTTAGGATATATATAGTAATCAACCGTACCGCCGATACGATACGTTGTGTGTTTCTTCATTGATTCGTTTTGTAATACTTTGCCATAAACTTCAAGTTTTTCCAGTAAAGTCATACTCTATCCCCCTGATCAACACATTTCTGGCATTCTTTTACAATATCGTATGCCGCATTGGGTTTTCCTAATTTCAATGCATTCTGACAGACTTCGTTCATCTTGTCAGGATCCATAAACAACTCCATGATTGCCTTTCGTAAAGACTGTGCGTTCAGATCTTTTTCCTCGATCATAAAAGCCGCTTTTTTATCCACTAGTACGCTGGCATTATAAAACTGATGGTTGTTGGCAACATACGGGCTGGGAATCAAAATAGCCGGAATTCCTAAGGCCGTGACCTCTGCCAGTGTCGTAGCACCGGCCCGGCAGATCATACCATCAATTTTTTCATAGATCTTTAATGTGTCCACATAACCAACCACATGAACATTTTGATACCCGTCAAAGAGCGATGCGTCTTTTAAATTGTCTTTTCCACAGACATAAATGAACTGAACCCCTTCTTCAATCCCCTTCAAGGCATCCTTCATCAGCTGGTTCACACTGCTTGAACCTAAGGATCCCATCATCACCAGAATGGTCTTTTTTTCCGGATCCAAATGTAAAGAATCATAATACTCTACATCCAGTCTGGCTTCTTTGGCAATCGTTCCTCTTGGGTTTCCCAACAAGATCGTTTTATCCTTAGGAAAAACTTTCCCGCATTTTTCATAACAGGTAATAATACGGTCGACTTTATTCATCACCAGCTGGTTGGCCTTTCCTACAATGGAATTCTGTTCGTGGATCATTGTACAGATTCCTAAAGAATGACCGGCAAGAATCACAGGGGCGCTGACATAGCCGCCAAAGCCAATCACAAGATCGGGTTTAAATCGTTTAAGGATCTTCTTGCTTTTATGATACGCAAAAAAGAGCTGACCGATTGCTTTGAATTTATTCAAAACAGAGCCAACTAGACCCGAAGTATGTAAAGATTCAAATGGATAGCCTCTTTCAGGAATCAGCTGGGCTTCCATACGATCATCATTTCCAATAAATAATATCTCACTGGAAGGATCTTGTTTCCGGAACGTATCCATCAAGGCCAGTGCCGGATAAATATGTCCACCTGTCCCTCCTGTAACGCAAATTATTCTCATATCTATGAAAGTATAACACAAATTTTTGATTTTTTAATACTTTAGTCCGTAATCTCTATAGATTCTTCAACCGGCTCCAGTTTTCCCATCAAAACCAGGCGCTGATCGCTGTCAAAACCATAGTCCAGATCACAAGTGGATAAAGAAATCAGGTTCCCTGAACTTAAATCGATATCGCGTGTGTATTGCGCTTTCGCAAGCATTTCCTGGATCCTTTGTTCACGATAACTGCCAAACGAAGTCGTATAGTACACCGATCCATCCGCCGTCTTTGAAAAAAGCACAATCGAACAGCGGTAATTCTGTCCAGGAGTCAAAAGATAAAAATAAGGATGCTCTTCGAAAAAAGAAGCGTCTTCAAAATAGGAAAGATTGGTGAACATGCCTCCGATATCCACGGAGTGCCCATAAAGGATCGAATTATCCTGAGAAAAATCTTTTGCGGAATCCGCATTCAAAAAAATCGATCCCATGCGATTATATTCCCCATTGATCGTATGATCTAAATAATAATCATTGTCTGAAGACTGTACCACCGGATAGGAAATATCACATCCTGGAACATAGATCCATCCCACAATATCCGGACTCTGAGCCAAAAGAGAATCCCAATCGGGATCCAGAATATTCTTTTCTTCAGAAACCACCAGCTTTTCCAGTTCTTTGGTTTCTTCTTTAACCGTATTCTGTGTATTAAATATCGTCCAAAGCTGGTACGCACTGAACCCAAAAACGCCCAGACAGACAATCATCAAGATTCTATAGATCCACTTTTTCATGATTTTATCTTATACGATAGAAGATTCCATGACAATAAAAAACTGTCAAAATGACAGTTCACTATAAATTCTTCAAAACTGTATAGACAAGTTGGGCCGACTGTTGACTGGCATGAGCTACATATTCGGTAAACTCCATAGGATTTTCATCATGGACCGCGACATCGCTCAGACAACGAATGACCACAAAAGGCACCTGGAAGGCATCTGCGATCTGAGCCAAAGCTCCGGCTTCCATTTCAGAACAAACTGAATCGGGAAATCTCTCCATCAATTTCTGAAAATCTTCCCTTCTGGACATAAACAGATCTTGTGATGCGACCGTACCTGTATGAAAAGGGATCCGATTTTCTGATGCTGCTTCTTGAACGGCAGCAATCAGATCGTTCTCTGCCGTAAAGGTAAGACCCATGCCTTCTTCGCCATCCAGAGGGCTGGTATCAAAATCTGCCTGCACCACTTTATCCGAGATCACAATATCCAATACATTTTGATCGTCTTTTAATCCCCCGGCGGTACCTATGTTCATAAGGGCATCCAGATCATGATCGAGACAGAGAATCGTTGTCGCCATAGCGCAGCATCCCTTGCCGACTCCGCTTTTACAAATTACGATCTCTTTTTCATCGAGTGTCCCATAATAGAAAGACACAGGACCGATTTTCTTTTCGTTTTCAATCGAGCATAAAGATTTGATGGCTTCGACTTCCACATCCATCGCCGCCACAATACCGATGCGATTACTTCTTTTTACATACATAAAAATATTTTTCTCCTGAATCGATTCCTTTTTTATCAAAGTCGGTACGTACAGACAAAATATCAAAAAATTCAGATAAAACTTCTTCCAGCCAGGCAGGATCATAGACACGCTGCATATGATGTTCCTGGATCACCATCCCATTGGCTTGATAGAAGGCAAAATCCTGATAAATGATGTCTTCTTCGCTGGTGATGGACCATTGATAATCGATATTGTCTATACGTCCGGTTTCATTGTATTCATTTTTAAACTCTTCAATGCGGTCCAGTGAATGGGTATCAAAAAAGAAGAGTCCATGCGGATTCAAATGATCAAAGACTTCCTTAAAAAATAAACGAACTTCGGCTTTATCTAAAAGGTAATTGAAGCTGTCGCACAGGCAGGCAACCGCATCATATGTCTGAAATTGAGACAGATCTCTCATATCACCGCAATAGAACGAAACGGAACGATCTTTTTTTCTGGCCTGTTCGATCATTTCGCTGCTCAGATCCAAAGCATTCATTGAAAACCCGTCCTGAGCTAAGGCATGGGTGATTTCGCCGCTGCCACAAGCCAGTTCCAACATAGAACAGGGTTCAGTGAATTCTTCGATCCATTCCACCCAGGCTTGGGTGGCCTGATCGTCTTTTACCAGGGCATCATAATACGATGCCAGTGTATCATAGATCATATGTCACAACTGGAACATCACTATACAGCCGATCCAGCTGATACACCTCTCTTTCCTCTTTCACAAAGAGATGCACTACGATATCTTTTAAATCGATCAATAGCCAGCGGGAAGAAGCGTCTCCTTCCACACGAAAATCAAAATCCGCTTTTTGTTCTCTAAGCCGGTCTTTGATGTTCTGACAGATCGAATTGCTTTGGCGTACATTGTTGGTCGAAGCAACGATCATATGATCCACAAAAGGAGTAAGACTTCTTGTGTCATAATCTTTGATATTAAAGCCTTTTTTTTCGCTGATTGCCTTTAAGATGATTTCTAAATTTTCCAAATTTTATTCCTTTCCTTCCAAGTATTTTTTATTTTCTTCTTTGACCAAAGAAAATCCTTTTTCCAAATCTTTCTTTGTCTGCTCAATTTGCTCCTGGACCGGATACCCTCTTAAAGGATCGAGCTTATCGGCACAAAAAACGATCATCGCATAAGGATCTGTACTTGTGCCCAACACATGATGATAGATCGCTGCACAGATGGTTTCATCCCATAAGCCAAAAACTCGCTTAACGATCTCACTGCCGACAAAGCCATGCCATACCGGCACCGGATAAATTTTGTTTTCAGGACAGATCGCATCCATCCAAGGTTCCATTTTTTCTTTGGACATGCTCTTGGCAATATCATGGAACAAACCAATCAAGTACGCTTTATGAGAATCCAGATGATGGCTGATAGCCAACTCTTCACAAAGCGATGCGACAGACAAACTGTGGGCAAACCGATGAGGATTCACTCTCTCCCTGACAAAGTTTTCAATATACAGACGATGCTGGTAAATATAATTTAAGACGTTTGGATCCAAATAATTCAGCTTATATCCTTTGCGGATCTCACTGCTGGAAACGGGCATCATGGGCATATGCAAACATAAGATCGGATAGGAAGGTTTCGCTAGTTTTCCCAGCCGGTCAAAACAAACAAACTGTGCCAGTTTGACCAGTTTCTCTGGCTCTTTCCATCGATCAAACTGTTCCAATTGATCATTTCCCATCAGCCAGTAGAACTGATTTTCCGGGTATCTTTGACAAAGAATACTTAAAGTATCTATCGTATAACTGGACCCCATTCTTTCCATCTCGACAAGATTGATCTTGAATTTGGGATAGCTGGCCAAAGCCAGTTCCAACATCTGAACGCGATCGTTTGTAGAAGAAAGATTTCTTTCCTTTAAAGGTGTCTTCCATGTAGGCAAAAACCAAACTTCCTCCACATCCAGCTGAGCAACGGCTTCCTTGGCCATTTGAATATGCCCTTCATGGACCGGATCAAACGAACCGCCTAAGAGTGCGATTTTCATTTTTTCAGCCCCAGCTTATTCTCTTTGCTTCGACGGTAGAGAACAAATGTCCGGCCAACGATGTGAATCACTTCGCTATGAGTCTGGGAAGAACATTCAATAGCAGCCTCGCGAACATCAATCGGGCTGGTTTTCAACAAAGAACATTTCACCAGCTCATGAGCTTCTAAAGAATCGTTGAGAGAACGAATCATATTGTAACTCAGTCCTTCTTTTCCAATCTGAAACAAAGGACGATACGACATACTGAGTTTTCGTAAATATTTTTTATTTGCTGCCGTGATCATTAAATCATCGCCTTTCTAAATGTTACCTGGATTCCCTTGTGAACACGCACATAGACATCCTGTATCGAACCGCTTAAACAAAACCATCCCAAGCCATGGATCACAACGTCCATTTTTCCTTCCGGGATCATCGGCGCATGGTATGTATGCATCGTCAGTAAAGAAGTATCCACGCATGGCACCAGCATCTCGTTGAGGTGATTTTGCCAGAGAGAATCGGCATTTTTTAATTTGCCGCGATGAATCGGCAAAGAACGGGAAAAATAACCTACAACCGTAGCTTTCCCTTTTACTACGACATCCAGCCTGGCCAATCCTCCAGCGGCATAGCTTTGATCTTCAAAGATCTGAGAAACCAAAGGCCGAATCGGTTTGACCGGGATCACAGTTTTTAGATCTTTGGGATTCAGAATCGTTAAAATACTGTGATGATTCTCAATTCCTGGAGAATCATAGATCGTATATCCATCCTGTTCCAAAGGGATCAGATCCAAGGTTGTTCCCGGATGGCGGGATATCGTTAATGACTGAGAAGCCATCAAGCGATTCAGGATCGTAGATTTACCGGCATTGGCTACCCCCATAAAAATAACGTCTTTGTCCTGACGATATTTTTGGATGGCCATGGCCACCTGAAGTAAATTTTTAGTGCTCTCCTCATCATTTTTTAACAAATAACCGCAAATCAAGATATCTTTAACATGAATGCCTTCTTCTTTCAGGCGTTCATTGACAAAGGAAAGAACCTTTTCATCGCTCAAAGTTTTAGGAAGTACATCCCGTTTGGTCAAAACCATGACGATCTCCTTGCCTGGAAGTTTTTGATTCAAACGAGAAATCAGACTGGCTTCAAAGGTAAAAAGATCGACGATCCAGAAAACAACGCCATCTATGGTATTGATTTTTTCCAATGTCTGATTGGATTCGATTCCCTGCTGCATGTTGACTGTCACCGTTCCGTAATGGCGGATCTTGTAACAGCGCTGGCAATAGTTTGCATCCAATGTAGGGACAAACCCCAATCCCTGAGGATCTTCATTCTGCAATGCGATCCCGCATCCTTTACAATATTTAGCCATCATACTCTCCTTTATGGAATCCCTTTTTTTCAAGATTCTTAAAAACAATTGCTTCAAATTTTCGGGTAAACTTGGTCGTTGAACGGTCCACCACGGAAATCGGTTCGGTCAAAATCGTATAAATGCCCGCAAGGTTGCCGCCTAAGATATCGGTAAACAGCTGGTCACCTAAAATGGCAACTTCTTTTTTCTTATATCCATGATCTCTCATTGCCTTCCAAAATTTAAACGGCATCGGTTTACAGGATAAATAATAAACCTGGCTCACATGCAGATCTCTGGCAAAGCGGCTTGCCCTCTTTTTTGTCGTATTGGAACAAATAGCCGTTTCAATACCGGCTCTTTGTACTCGATCAATAAACTGGATCACTTCCGCACTGGGCAGTTTTTCATTATAAGCCATCAATGTGTTATCGATATCACACAATAAGAGTCGGATCCCCGCTCTTTTTAATCGGTCAATATCGACAGACCGGTAACTGGAAACATAATAATCAGGTTTAAAAATAGCCATGGTGCCTCCTTGTTCTCATGATATTTTACAGAGGTTTCGCAAAAGATTCAATCACCTTTTCAGCGCACTTTAAACCATCGATGGCACTGGTCATGATTCCTCCGGCATACCCGGAACCCTCTCCGCAAGGATAGATTCCCTCAATATTTGATTCCAAATTCTCATCTCTTAAGATACGTACCGCTGAACTGCTTCTGGACTCTACAGCACTTAATACGGCATCTTGCAGACTGAATCCCGGAATGCGTTTTTCAAAATATAAAAGGCCTTCGTGTAAAGCATCGTTCACCTGTTTGGAAAATAACGTATTTAAATCTACAAATGTCGTTCCCCGGTAATATGTAGGCTTGACGGTGCCAAAAGACCGGCTGACTTTTCCTTGCAGATAATCTTTGGCCAGCTGAACACAGGCACGATAATCCTTAGCCATGGCAAAAGCCTTTTTCTCAATTTCTTCCTGATAACATAGGCCCGCAAAAAGTTCTGACCCGTAATCCTTCTCATTGACCTGGACCAAAAGTGCGCTGTTCGCGTTTTCACCATCTCGATGGGAAAAGCTCATTCCGTTGATCACCAAATGCTCCTTTTGCGAAGAGCTGGGAATCACATATCCTCCAGGACACATACAGAAACTATACACTCCTTTTTGATTGGAAGCTGTCATAGAGACTTGATAGCGTGCAGGACAAAAGCGCTGGTCCTGGGCACGCTCATGAAGAATGGCCTGATCGATAAATTTTTGTTTATGTTCAATGCGCACTCCGATCGCATACGGTTTATTTTCTATATTCATCCCTTTTTCTGCACACATCTTCACTGTATCCACAGCACTGTGTCCTGTGGCAAGGATCAATGATTCGCAGAAAAATTCTTCCTTGGAAGTGATCACTTTTTTTAATTTTCCATCTTCTAAAACAAGATCCTTCAAACAAGTATCGTAGTAAAACGATACTCCCAGATCTTCAATGGTCTTTTGCAGGTTCTTCAAAATCGGAACAAAGCCGTCCGTTCCTATATGAGGATGCGCATCGATCAAAATATCCGGATCGGCCCCCATAGCCACCAGTTCTTCAAGAACTTTTCTGGCGCGGGCATCTTTGGAACGTGTGGTCAGTTTTCCATCGCTGAAGGCACCAGCACCTCCTTGTCCAAACTGCACATTGCACTCTTCATCCAGGTCTTCTCCCTGCCAGAAAGCTTGCACCTTTTCTTTTCGGATATCGATTTGACTTCCCCTTTCAATAACGATAGGACGATACCCTTGTCTTGCCAACAATAAACTGGCAAACATACCCGCCGGGCCAAATCCTACAACAATAGGACGATAAGACAGTTTCCGGCTTCCTTCTTTGATGGGATGATAAGTCTCATCAGGAGTCAAGGAAACGTCTTTTTGTTTAAGAAATCGCTTTTCTTTACGAACCCTTGCATCCACAGTATACGAAAAAAGGATCTTTTGATGGCGAGCATCGATACTTCTTCGATGAATCGTCCACGATAAAAGATCTTTTTTTGAAATATTCAGTTTTTTTATGATCTGTGCCTCAATTTCTTCTTCACACAGACACTTGATTTGTGTTATCCGTATCATAATAAGTTTTTCAGCAGCGGCATTCGATTTTGATATCGAACAACCAGGGTCGCAAACAACTGAGATAATGCAACGGTTAAAAAGTATACGACAATGTGTGCATTTGGCAACAACATCAACAAAGGCTGCGCAAACAGGATATGAACTGTATAGATCAATAAAGAATCCTCACGCAGGCTCTTATAAGATGGCTTATAAGGAAGTTTGGAAATCAGTAAAACATTCCCCAAAAAATAAGTACAAGGAATCAGACAAAGATACATAGAACTCAGATCTCTCATCATACCGGTAATCATATATAAAGTCACTTCAATCACCAGTAAGGCAAAGCTGATGATCAAGGCCGTCTGTGCTAGGCGCGAAGAAAGACGTTTGGTCTTGGCTAACAGAAGACCGATCCCGACAAACATCGGTGCAAAGAAAAATCCATTGCGGGCGGTCGTCATTGTCTTGGTAAAGAAGCTGAACAAAAAATCGACCACGGGAATGCTTTCCCATAAAGGGGCATAGATATTCAGAAAATAACCGATCACATAAAGTATAAAGGCCACTTTCAAAGTAAAAACGATTCCTTTTTTCTTGTATAGATAATAAACAATCAAGGTTCCTGTCATTAGCGCCGGCAAAAACCATAAATGATAATACGAACCATTCAGGACAAAATCCCGAAGATACGATGCGATTCCCAGGATCCCTGTATCCGCCTGCAGATAATTATAAATCGTATAAGGAAGATAGATAACGGTCCAAATCAAATACAGTTTGAGTAACCGCCATAAGTATTTTTTCAGGACCTCGTTATCTTGTTGGGTTCCATTGATCTTGCGAAACAGAAAGAAACCGCTGATCATAAAAAAGAAAGGAACCGCGATTCGGCATACCGTCTGAAGAAAATACGTATTCAATGTCTCACTGATATCGATCAAAGGATAGGTATGGATACACACCACCAAGAGTGCACTGACATACTTGGCGATGTCTATAGCGGCATATTGTTTTTTTGCCATATCAAGAACCTCTCTTTCTTAAGCGAGGAACGCGGCTTGCGATATTGCTCAAAGTTTCATTGTTGATCGTTTTGGCAATGCGTGAGATTTCATCCACTCTCACTTCCTGGTCTTCCTGTCGCCCGATCAAAACCGCAACATCGCCCTCTTTGACTTCATCGACAGCCGTTACATCCACCATGCACTGATCCATACAGACATTTCCTATGATAGGACAGCGTTTGCCGTGAATCAGGACACAAAGTCCCTGGTTGGAAACCAAACGATGGAGGCCATCGGCATAGCCGACAGAGATCGTTGCGACCTTCGTCGGTTTTTGCGCACAGAAATGTCTTCCGTAGCTTACCGTCTGACCTTTTTGTATCCATTTTACCAAACTCACGTTGGCATACCAGCTTAAAATCGGAATGAAGTCAGGATCCGAAGCAATCGGAATACTGTCATCGCTGGTCACTCCCATATATAAAAGGCCCGGCCGGCAATAATCCATGCCCAGATCTCCATAATTCAAGATTCCATAACTGTTTTGAATATGCTTGATTCCCGGTTGGATCCCAGCTTGAACCAATTGAGAACAAACTTCCTGAAACAGTTCAATTTGTTTTTTCGTAAAGCTGACGCTGTCTTCCTGTAAATCATCGCTCACTGGAAAATGGGAAAAGATTCCTTCTACACTAAGATGGGAAAGCCGATATTCCTCTAGGATCGCATCCATATTTTTTTCTTGTTCCTGGTAGATGATCCCGGTACGGCACATCCCTGTATCCACTTTACAATGACAGCGGATCTTAGTTTTCTGAGTGTTTGCATAGGCATCCAGTTTATAGGCATACTCCAATGAGACAAGAGACTGAATCAAATTTTCTTCGATCAAATAATGAAAATGTTCTTCTGGAGTATACCCCAAAATCAAGATGGGATCTTTGATGCCGGCATAACGAAGATTCAACGCTTCATCTACACTGCTGACGCCAAAAAAATCAACGCCCGCCTTTTTTAAGGCTTTGGTGCATTCGACATCACCATGTCCATAGGCATTGGCTTTGACAATTCCCATGATTTTGGTCTTCCCGACCAAACGCTGTATTTCCCTTACGTTATGTTCAATGGCATCATAGTCGATTTCCGTCCAACTTCGACTATAGCTTTCTAACATACGCCAACCTTCCTTTGCATCGCCAGTTCGATCAACTTATCGATCAAATCTGGAAACGAAATTCCGGCATCGTTCATCATGGAAGGATAACGGCTGGTGGCAGTAAATCCTGGAATCGTATTCAGCTCGTTCAAAATAATTTCTTGATCGGATGTCAAAAACATATCCACGCGGGCCAAACCGGTACAGTTCATGGCTTTATATGTTCGATATGCCAGTTTCTGGGCATCCTTGAACTGTTGTTCTGTGATTCGGGCCGGACAGATGATCTCGGCTCCTTTATCTTCGTACTTTCCTTCAAAATCAAAGATACTTCCATGAATCTGGATCTCATCAATGCTTCCCGTGAAGACCGTTTCATTCCCCATAACGGCACAGCCAATCTCAAAACCATCAATGGCCTTTTCGACCAGGATCTTTCCGCGGCCATCATAATAAAAAGCATCTTCTACAGCCGGTTCAAAATCTTCTCTGGTTTCTACCTTATGCACACCATAACTGCTTCCCGCATTGCATGGCTTGATGATCCAAGGAAGCGGTATCTGTTTCTGGATCTCTTCAAAGCTTGGATTTTCTTCGTATTTCTTTAAACAAACATATGGAGCGCAAGGAATATTGGCTTCCTTACACAAGATATGCATGATTTCTTTATCCATACTGATGCTTGAACTCATCACATCACACCCGACATAATGAATGTTCATCAATTCCAACAATCCCTGGACACATCCATCCTCTCCGTTTTTTCCATGGAGAATAGGAAAAACCACATCGATATCGATTTTATTTTCCGGATCTTCCAGACTGATCACTCCTTTATGAATAAACGCACAAGGTGTGCAGTCCTGGTCGTTTTTCCAAGTATCATGTTCGATCTGTTCTACATCACCGTTATATAAATAAAAGACACCATTTTGATCGATTCCGATCAAAATCAGATTATAGTTTTCTTTTCGTATCTGTCTTAAAAAGGATCCGGCAGAATGTAAGGATACAGAATATTCTGAACTTTGTCCTCCAAACAATACCGCAAGATTTAATTTATTCATTTTGATTCCCCCTCAATGCATTAACGACTTCGTCCATAGCCATGGCTCGGGACCCCTTTACTAAGATCACACATTCCTGATTTAAAAAGGTCCTGGCAATTTTGATCATTTCTTCCTTTGTCTCAAACCATAAGGCTGACTTGCCATGAAAACTCGCCACGGTTTGTTTTGTCCTTTCTCCAGTTCCCAATAGGACATCCACGCCTTTTTGCGTTGCGTACGCACCAATCTGGGCATGTAAGTTCAATTCTTCTTCACCAAGGTCCAGCATATCGGACAAGCAGGCCACATGCAAAGAAGAAGGAAGACTCATCAAAGCATCGATTGCCGCTTTAGCGCTTTCTGGATTCGATTTATAAGAATCGTCCAGGATCTTGGCCTTCTGGGCACTGTAAAGCTGCATTCGCATTTTCGTCATATCCAAATGGGCCAAGCCTTCTAAAATAGAAGAACTATGGATCCCCTTTTGTAACGCTATGTAAATACAAGGCAATGCGTTTTTGGCCTGAACAAGTCCTAGTGTAGAAACCACGATTTTTTCATCCAGGCAGGAACAGGTGAATTCTATATGATCCTCGATGGTTTGCACATCACTTGTCAAACAAATATCACCACCCGTTCCAAAAGAAACGACTTTTTTTGTCAGGTCGATATTCATCTCTTGCAGACAATCATCGATTTCCGGACTGTCTTTATCATACAGGAAGAGTCCTCCGGGTTTTAGATTCTCGAGAATCTCCAGCTTTGCCTGGGCAATCTGTTTCTTTCCTCCCAGATTTTCCATATGAGCACTGCCGATGGTCGTGATGATGGATATATCCGGTGGAGCAATCGAACATAAAAAATCGATTTCCCCTTTGTTTTCCATTCCCATTTCCAAAATCGCAACCTCAACATCTGAATCAAACTCCAAGATCGTCAAAGGAAGACCAATCTCATTATTGCGATTTCCTTGTGTTTTTTGTGTTTTCTTTTCCTGGGAGAAAATAGAATACAGCATATCTTTACAGCTGGTTTTTCCGTTGGAGCCGGTAACACCGATCACCAGACAATGTAAAGTATTCAAATAAGCTTTTGCCAGCTGCTGAAGAGCCTGTAAAGTGTCTTCCACCAAAACCAGGGCAATTTCTTTTGGATACGGCAGATGATCTTTTTGCCAAAGGGAAGCCCGGCATCCTTTTTCCTTTACGCTTTCGATAAAAGTATGGCCATCCACTTTCTGTCCTATCAAAGGAATATATAAATTGTCTTTTTGAATCTCTCTTGAATCTATACAAACGCCATGTATTCTTTGATCTGGACTATCCTGAATACATGATGCATTCAACAACGCACTGATTTCCTGAATGGTTTTATCTATCATATAAAATGACCCCCATTTAAAGTTTATTATAGCATAATCCAAACTATCTTGAATTGGAGTTTGTATTTTCATTCAATTATTTTTATTCGACTTAAACAAAAGAAAATCATTGAAGATCTATTTCACATATTTTCCCATATTATTCACATATTTTATGTTTTTGCCTGTGCTATACTTTATGCAGCAAGGAATAGAAGACCTTGCCGGTATGAAGTCTTTTAGAATTCATACTATTTTCTATCCCCTTAATTTTTTGAAAAGTCAGGCACCCCCTTAGCCTGACTTTTCACTTTATTTAGAGTATAATACTTTCAAAGGAGGAATTTTTATGTGTATTTTTTGTTCCATCGCAAAGAAAGAAATCAACAGTCACCTGGTCTATGAAGACGATACGGTCCTGGCCTTTTTAGATATCAACCCTACCGCTGTAGGACATACCCTGGTTATTCCCAAAGAACATTATGAATCGTTTTTGGAATGCCCGGCCAAACTTCGCGACCATTTGTTTGAAGTGGCCCAGATGCTGGCAAAAAAACTTGAAGAAAGCCTAAACTGTGACGGTCTCAATATTTTATCAAACGTCCATGAAGCAGCCGGACAAAGTGTCAACCACTTTCATGTTCATCTGATTCCCCGCTACAAAGGCGATACCGAGATCATCCATTTCCATGAAACGGAAAATGTAGACTTTGAAGCATTAAAGGAGAAACTGAAATAATATGCAGACCTGGTCCATGCGCATGCTTGCGGTTTTCCTGGTACTGGCCATTGTCTATGTGATCTTCTCTTTTGTCTATCGAAAATATCACACGCAGCGCCTTCTTAACGAGCTGCAGTCTCTGGATTTTGAAGCTTTTGATAAAGATATCCATTCCTCGATGACAAAGCTGTTTTTTCCTTTATACAACATTGAATTCATGAAATTGAATCGCTATATCATGACCGACGATTCCGAAAAGATCAAAGAGCAGTTTGAAAAGCTCATTCGAATTGCCCGGGGGAAAAAACAGCGGTATGAGATCATTTCCATGGCTTTTGAACATTATGTCTATGAAGAAAACAAGGAACAATCCAAAAACCTTTTAGACACAATCGACAACGGCACCAACGAAGGATTGAAAGCACACGCCCATATGCTTTATGATATTCTGATTTTAAACAAAACCAATCATATAAAAAATATGGAGGCGCAGTTTCCTCAGTGCACCTCCCAGGAAAAAGCAATCGTAGGGTATTTGCTGGCAAAACAATACCGCAACCAGCACAACGCCAAAAAGGCTGAATATTACGAATCTTTTGTCAAGAAGGAAGCTTAGCTCTCCTTCTTTTTTTCTATTCCCACCCAATAGGGAGAATGTGAATGGTTGAGCTGTGAAACACAGCAGATCGCATAACGATATGGATCCAAAGTTTTTAGGTACTGAATGATAGACTCCGCTTCTTTGATACCTTCTGGATGCGGATAGAAGACCAGGGCCATTCTGCCCTTGACCTTTAACAGGCGTAACGCTATTTTCACAGCTTCCAGGCTTGTGGTTTCCATGGTATGAATCAAGCTTTCTTTGCCCGGACAATACCCGAAATTGAACACGATGGCATCCGCCTCTTCATGAATATAACGATCCATGTGCTCGTGCCCGTCCAGGTTGGCTTCCAGTCGAGAGTCACTGATGTTTTGTTGGGTTTGCGATAAAACATCCTCCTGCACTTCAAAGGCAATGACCTTTCGAACCCCTTGCGCCAGAAAAAAAGCCGTATCGTTTCCATTGCCCAGCGTGGCATCGACACACACTGCCTGCCTATGCAATGCCGGCGCTAAAAATTGATGACTTTGATCAACGGCGGAACGCATAATGAGACAGCTCCTCCTTATACAGTTCATAGTCCTGTTGAAGATAACACACAAAGAGAACATCGATTTTTCGAGCTTCCGGATATTCATTCATCAACTGATAGACCGTCTTGACCGCAATCTGACAGGCCTCCTTATGAGGATATCCATAGATCCCTGTCGAAATACAGGGAAAGGCAATGGATAATCGCTCTCTTTTTTCCTGAATCAAAAGATCATAGGCCAGACAAAGAGAATTCCAGTAACAGGCACTGAGACATTCTTCATCCTGATCGCTTCCTGAATAAATGGGACCGGGTGTATGGATGATTTTCCGGCAGGGAAGATCATAAGCCTGTGTCATGATCGCATCCCCTGTTTTCACATAGCCGATTTTTTGACATTCTTTTTCCAGTTCTTTTCCAGCCTTGGCAAAGATAGCCCCACAAACACCGGCTCCGGGAAGCAGATGATTGTTGGCGGCATTGACAATGATATCAAAATCCAGACCGGTGATATCCCCTTTAATTGTCGTAATCATTTTTTTCCCTTCCTTGTTCTAAATTTTTCATTCGTCTGACGATCTTATTGGCGCTGATGGAAACCTGATCAAACTGCCCTGTCAAAGCCTCTAAGGTTTTTGTCGCCTTATCCGTACGCATCACCAAACGTTCCATATCTTCCTGAAGCAGTAAAATATTTTTTTCGATCTCTTGTAAATGATTCGAACGATAAAAATCGCGTGTGCTGGCCAGCAGTGTAAAAATCACCCCTACCAAGGTCGTTGGCGATGTCAAAAGAACGTGATGGGACAATGCATAATTCAAAATATCGGTACATTGCGAACAAACCAGCTGATAGATCGATTCGCTGGGAATGAACAAAATAGCCTGAGAAGCTGTATGTTCATTGATATATTTGGAAGAAACATCATCGATGTGTTTTTTCATATTGGTTTTAAAAAGACGGAAATACGTCTCTTTGTTTGCCGGTTCTTCTTCCATCTTCAAATAATTCTCCATGGGAAACTTGGAATCAATGCACAACACTTTCGAAGTTTGCGGAAGATGAAGGATCGCATCGGCAATTTTCCCATTCGGCAATGTGTACTGAATAGAAAAAACTTCCGGATTTTCTCCCGCATAAATTTTTAATAAGGCTTCCAGCTGGTATTCGCCCCAATTTCCTCTGGCCTTGGTATTGGTCATGACCTGATTCATACGCTGGATATCATTTTGCATCTTATCGATCGACTGAGAACCCAGAGCCTGTTCTTTTCTCAAGGTCTGAAGCTGCTCATTTAAAAGCTGAAACGACCGATTCATCTCTTTTTCCTGATATTCTCTATGCAGTATCTGGTTTTGTTCTTCCATCTGGCGTTGTTTTTGGCCCGTTTCCATGGTAAAAACCATTCTTCGGAACACCATCAACAAAACGATGATACAAACGATGAAAAGAATGAAAATTCCTAACAATACATATGGCATCTAATCCCTCCTGGATTTGATCATTTGGATCAATCTTTCTTTATCATTAAGACCTGGATCATAAAACACGAGATCCAGGCAACGCTTTAAAGCCTTCTGGATGTCTTTTCCTGTTAGATCCGTGTGCTTTAAAATATCATTGCCGGTAATATCTAAATCATGAAAATCCATCGGCCGCTGTTTGTTTTCTTCATAAAAATCAATAAAACTCTGCAGCCATTCTAAAGAGGACTGTCCTTTTAAGGAATGCGCTTTTATATCGCAAATGCGCAACTGAAAATATTTCTGCATCCATGCATCATCAAAGCCCCGCTGGATACGAAACCGATGAATCGTCTTTAATTTGTTGGAGAGTTTTTCATCATGATAACGAATCAGTTCTACGATCTGGCGGCTTTGTTTTTTGGGCATCTTCAGATCCCGGCATATTCTACCTGCGATTTGTGCACTGCGAACAGGATGATCATAGAAATGATCGATCTGATCAACCGTGGTCTTGGTTTCTGGTTTTCCCAGATCATGAAACAACAAGGCAAAGGCCAACGTTTCATCAAACGGTTTAAGAAAAGAGATCGCCCTTAATGTATGATGCAGAACATTGGTATCATGCCACGGTGTATTTTGAGAACAAACCAGACACGCCTGAAGCTCTGGGATCCACCTTGACAAAAGTTCTGTCATTTTCTCCAGTTCATACGGATCTTCTTTTAGAATCTCTTTTAATTCTTTGTAGATTCTTTCCGATGAAACAAACCGAATCAGATCGATATGGTCCCCAATGGCTTTTTGGGTCCCTGTTTCCATCTCAAAGTGAAGCTTGGCACAAAACCGATGGGCTCGAACCATGCGCAAAGCATCTTCCTGAAAACGGATATTGGGATCTCCCACACAGCGAACGATCCGTTTTTTCAAATCGTCCTGTCCTCCAAAAGGATCTACAATTCCATGTCGAGGATGATAAGCCATTGCGTTGATGGTAAAATCGCGGCGTGACAGGTCTTCTTCAATATGAGAGACAAAGTAAACCTTGTCAGGATGACGGTGATCTTTATAGTCTTCTTCTTTACGGAAGGTCGTAACTTCTACCGGCTCCGGGCATAACACCGTAATGGTTCCATGTTTGATCCCGGTCGGTATGGTCTTGGGAAAAAGAGCCTGGATCGTCTTTGGAAGAGCGCTGGTACAGATATCATAATCAGAACATGGTCGTCCCAACAAATGATCGCGAATGCATCCGCCCACGACAAAAGCCTCATATCCAGCCTGATTCAATGTGTCTAATATTGTTTCGATCTGTTTTGGCAAGTACATAAAAACCTCTTCTCTATTCTAAACCAAAAATCGAAAAGAAAACAGATGTCTGAAATTCATCAGGCATCTGTTTTTACATAGATCGGTTCGTTATTGGCAATGATTTCCTGTGCCAGCTTCATGCTGGCAAACATGAATTCAAACTGTTTGCCATGACTGCAGGACGCACAGAAATGTGCCATTTCCTGAAAGAATTTGGGATCTTCTTTGGTCATATCCACAATAATAAACCAGTGACTTGGGCGATCTTCTACGATTCTTTCCTTAAAATAGATCGCTTTCACAAAATCGTGCCGGCGCCCATAATTTCGTAATACATCTCTAAGATCGTCCACTTGAGAAGACGGTGTACGCAAAGACACCCGTTCTCCCTTGTCGATCTTCGTTTCTTTTAAACCGGTATGGCGCGGCTGATTTTTCAGTTCCAGTAAAAAGGGTGTCTGAAAGGGCGTATTGAAACCATAAGGATCAACCACAATGCCCGCAATTTCGTTTTTTGCCATTTCTACGATTGGAATGTACTGGTCAAAGCTCAACAGTAACAGTTTTCCATTTTTGGATCCGGCCCATTTTTCACTCTCTTCATGAGAGGTAAACATAGGAAAGAACCGTTTTTGATCGGTTGTCTGGATCGTTAAAAGACTGAAATGGGTATCTTCAGGAAAAGATACATTTCCCTTTTCATCACGAATAGGATCTTTATCCCAGGTAGCCGGAACATAAAGCTGGGTCGTGAACAAAAGATCGACCACATGAGTTCTTGTCAGCCTTGAGTCTTCTTTCTTTAACATCTGCAGGGCTTCCTGCATTTTTGAATTGATATAAGCCATTTTATCTACTCCCCACTGATTGCACAGTTTTTAAAATATATACTTGGACTGATCACCTGATGATACGTCCAGTCTAGATCACCACCAACTTCTACGACATCGTTCATTAATGCCATGAAGTTTCCTGCGACAGTAATCAAAGTTACACTTTGATCTCGTTTTCCATTTTTTACTAAATACCCCGAAGCCTGAAGAGAAAAATCTGTGGTCACAAAATCGATCCCGGCATGAAGTCCCTGAAGATCCGTGATCACCAGTCCATCTTTCATATCTTCGCAAAGCTCTTCGAGCGATTTGGTTTGCGGCATGATACAGCAGTTCATCGGAGATACACTGATCGTACCCAGGTATCCTGGCTTAAAACCATTTCCGGTGCTTTCGGTATTCATTCTCGCAGCGGATTTCACCGAATGAAGAGCGGTTTTAAAAATACCATTTTCAATCAGGACTTTCCGTCTTGTCGGATACCCTTCATCATCAAAATTCGCGATGGAAAGACAATCTGTATTTCGCGGATCATCGACGATCGTAATCTTCTCTGAAAACACTTTTTCGTTCAGTTTATCTTTCAGGCAGGAAATCCCTTTGTAGATCAGTTCTCCATTGAACAGACCGGTAAAAGCCGAAAACAACGAAGTCATTGCCTCTGTATCGAAAATAACGGGCATCGTCTGACTGGGAATGGATTTCGCATTCAGTTTTTTCAAAACAGGCGTGCAAACCTTTTTCACAAAGGCATCCAGATCCAACTGAGACAGATCCTCAACGACCTCTACTTCATAATTGACCTGAACATCGTTTCCTTCTTTTGCGACAACATAGGCAGAGATGGCCTGCATATGGTCTTCATCTCTTACATCCAGTCCTAAAGAGTTTGTGATCATGCGAGTACCTGAGGCTTCCTGATAATCCAGTTCATTGACTTGAATGATTCGTGGATCAAATTCCAAAAGTCGTTTTTCTAACGTACTCAAAGTCTCTTTGATCAATGTCATATCGGCCGAAACCCAGTGAACTTCCTTGGTTACCGATGTAAAAGATTTCGGTGTAACGATCGTATCTTCTTCTTTAGTAGACAGCGTTTGCGCCTGTTCAATCAATTGAAAAATCACATCTTCCATCATATCATCATGGATTTCTTCAAATGCCATATTGGCCATTTTTTTCTGATATACACCACGAATGGATGTTCCTATCGTTGAACTTGTCGTAAAGGCATCCACTTTATGATCAAACCAGGTGACACTTCTTTGAGAGGTCTGTGCCTGATAGATTTCAAGACTTTCCATGCCCTGTTGAAGGGCATATTCAATCCAAGCTTGTTTATTCATTGGCCGTACCTCCTACTGTAATACTGGAAACACGGATTGCCGGCTGGCCGACATCAACAGGAATGCTTCCGGAACAAGAACCGCACATACCCTGGGCTCTTTCTACATTGTCACTGACCATATCAATGTTCATTAAAATATCTTTCCCGTTCCCAATCAGGGAAGCCCCTTTTACCGGATACGTGATCTTTCCTTCTTCGATCATATATCCCTCATTGACCGCAAAGTTGAATTCACCAGTCTGTGGATTTACACTTCCGCCACCCATTTTTCGGGCATACAGACCTTTCTTGATGCCTTTGAACAAGTCTTCAAAACGATCCGTTCCCGCCGCAATATAAGTGTTTGACATGCGGGAAGTAGGTTCATATTTATACGACTCCCGACGGCTGGATCCGGTAGATTTTCTATTCATACGGCGGCCGTTGAGCTGATCGATCATATAGTTTTCCAGAATTCCGTCTTTGATGAGCACTCTTTTTTGTTGAGGATTTCCTTCATCGTCTATATTTTCACTTCCCCAGGCATTCGGTATCGTTCCATCGTCAATGGCGGTCACACAGGAACTGGCAATTTTTTCTCCGATCTTATCACTAAATACACTCTGATTCTTGGCGACAGAAGTCGCTTCCAGTGAATGTCCGCAAGCTTCATGGAAGATCACACCGCCAAACCCGTTATCGATAATGACCGGCATCTTTCCGGAAGGACAATCTTTCGCTTTTAAAAGCACCAAAGCCGTTCGGCAGGCTTCTTTGGCAATAGACTCCGGTGTTGTATGTTCATAAAATTCCAACCCCTGACTGGCACCTGGTCCATCACTGCCCGTCTGCATATTCTCTTTTTCCTTTGCATACGCTGTGATGGCCATTCGTGTTTTCACCCGAACATCTTGTACAAAACGTCCATCGCTGTTTGAAATTTGAACGTTTTGTCTTGAATTCCTCATAGATCCCGTTATTTTTACGATTTTCTCGCTTTCTTCTTTTCCGGTTTTATAGGCCCGTTCCAAAAGTTTTACTTTTTCGGAAAGCGGAGCATCGATGGGATCCACCAAAACAGGATGTCTGTTCTCCATCTTCTGTTCTTTTAAAGAAACGGATCGTTCTTCTTCACTGATTCCAAAAACGGCTTTCAGATCATCGGCCAAGGTGAAGATCTTTTCCATCTCCATTTCATTGGTATATCCATAAACCGATTGAACATCCTTATACAGACGAATTCCAATCCCGGCACGAATAACCCGGTTGGTTTCTTCGATTTCACCATTTAACATCGAAATACTTTCGCTGGTCGTATGTTCTTCAAATAATTCCGCAAAGTCAGCTTCACTGGCCATACAATAGCTAAGTATTTTTTCGCATTGATCTTTGGTTAACATAATGCACCTCCAATGGAACTATTATATCAACATTCACAAAAAAAGACCACGAATGCGGTCTATTCAATGGCATCGACAAAACGTTTCGTAATAACTTGCGGACGGGTAATGATCGAGCCCACCACCACGCTGAAACATCCAAGTTCCAGCACTCGTCTTGCCTTTAAAGGGGTATCGATGTTCCCTTCGGCAATCACAGGACTTTTTTTGACTTGTAAAAACTTACGGATCAGTTCAAAATCATTGGTTTCAATTCGAACACCCTTGGACTCTTCTGTGTAACCTACCAATGTCGTTCCTACAAAATCAAAACCCAGCTCCGAGGCCTGGATCATTTCTTCCAAAGTCGAACAATCTGCCATCAATGGCTGTGATGGATACTTTGAACGAATTTCGTTATAAAATTCTTTTAACGATCTTCCATCAGGCCGTTCACGATGGGTGGCATCTAAGGCAATGATGTCCGGTTTTACCGTCATCAGTTCATCGATTTCCACCATGGTCGGTGTAATATAGACAGGATTGTCCCCATACTGTCTTTTTATAATTCCAATGATGGGAAGATCCACCTGTTTTTGAATCTCTAAAATATCCGCTACGCTGTTGGCACGGATCCCGCTGGCTCCCCCTTCTTTAGCCGCTAAAGCCATCCTTCCCATAATAAATGAGGAATGTAAAGGTTCCTCCGGCAAAGCCTGGCAGGAAACAATAAGTTTTCCTTTTAAACAATCTAACTTTTTCATAGCTATATCATACCACATGACAAAGAAGCACAAAAAACAAACGTATTTAAATTTCAAGTATAAGATTCCCTAATTTGATGTTCACCATATCTCAATATATCCGAATAATATTTTCAAACTTTGAAGTCTTTATTTTTCTAAAAAAACGATAATAAGTGAAAAAATCGAGATCAATATACCAATCAAAAAAAGAAAGATTTGAATCATTTGGTTAAATTCCATGATTCCTCCAAATAGTGCAGCCATCATACCAAAGGAAAGGCATACGTCTAACTTGGTTCGGTTTTCAAAAGGATTCTTTTTGCGGATATTCCATTCTACGACCAACAAGATTCCTAACATGAATACGGAGATAGAAAGACAATAGATCGTGCTCAGTTCAGGGTCCTCCTGGTTGGTTAATACAACCATTATTCCTGCTAAACAGGTAATGAAAACTGTTAAAGATTTAAATATCAGGTATTTTTTCATAAAATGACTCCTTTCAAAACAAATCTTTTTCTAAAAAAGAAATTGCCTTTTTGATCTTTATTCGTAATACGATTCCAAATGCCCATACAAAACCGCCACAAACCATGATAAGTATTGTCTGAAAAAATGTTTTTGCGAAGAGTTTTGTCAGAGTAATGGTGATAACAATTCCAACAAGAATCAAAAGTTCTGTAAATATTCCAAATGTCAACAACTCCGATTTTGTCTTGAAAATTTCCATTGCGGATCGGTTTCCTTGTATTAATTTCTCTTTTTCGTTCATTTTTTTTGCATAGAGAAGTTCAGAAATTTGAATATCAAGGGCTTTGCATAAAGGTTCATATAAAGAAAGGTCCGGCATGGTTTTTCCGTTTTCCCATCTGGAAATGGATTTGTCACTAACATTCAGCATTTCGGCTAATTGCGCCTGTGTAAGATCTTTTTCTTTTCGACGTTTATAAATGAATTTTCCTATATCTTTTTGGTTCATAATTCTTTCCTCTGATTATATTCTAGTATAGCTTATTAAAAAAAACAGGACAGAAAATGAGAAAAAGCATATTAACATAAAAAAGCCTTTATCTAAAGCGATAAAGGCACATTTTAGAGATGGTGGTAATTGTCGGTATCCAGGCGAACCAGATAGGACTTTCTTTATACTAAGAGTATAATCAAATTAGCATATATTAACAAGTATTATTTTCATTTTTTCAAATTTGGTATTTTTTCTTCAAACTAGCGGATTTGTTGATTATTTATATTTACGGCATTTCTCTTCCAAAAGGAGAAAATCGTTACATCTTTTTGTTAAAGAACTTGTTTCTCCACTTATTTTAAGTTTATACACCAAAGAAGCATTTTTGCGTATTTTTTCTTGAATGGATTTTATATATCGATATTCAGCCAAAAGCAAAGATTTATATTTTGAATCTCGTTCTTTCGAAAAATTCAAGTACGTATAATCTTTAGATTGGATAGGAAACATATTATTAAGATTTATAACAGCATATCGTTTGATTTTAATGAAATCTAATGTCTCCTGCATTCGTTTATGTTTTTCCTTGAATGAAGAGAGAGGGGCAAAATAATCAAGTCCGTTTACTTGTAAAACAATTCCGATATATGCTCTATGATGTGTTTGATTTGCGGCTTTGTTTCTAAATAAATGTGGAGCATAGGAAGATAGGTATTCAATATATTTTTCTGAAACTGTATATAGTTTAATGTTTTCCATTTTCAATCACCTCAAAAAAATAGCAGGAACTTTTATGTGCTCCTGCTTTTGTTACAATCGCATTCAGAGCAGCGAAACGCTCACTTGTAAATTTCTTGTATTGAGCTAAGAGAAGCTCGCTAAATAAATTTCTCACTTAGGGCTGAGATACACCCGCTGTTAAGGTATATACCTTGCAATTAAATTATATCTTAGATTTTCAAATAGTCAACAAATCCGATTGTTCTCAAATACAAAATCATTTTTAGAATGTATCAATAGTTAAACCTTCGTCAAAAGATTTCGAATAATAGTATCGCCTCTACATAAATCATATTAACTTACTAACAATTCTAGGAATTAAGAAAAGCAGAAACATCCATGTATACATGTATATTATGGATATTTCTGCATGAAAATTATATTAAAGACTACAAAAAGTCGATCAAGTTTATTAACAAGTTAGGGGTGAGAAGGTTAGTCTACATCTTCTCGCCTAATTGTCAGTTCCAATCACCTTGCTCTATAGTCTCATTTACTTTAAGCGCTGAAGGAAGTTCAGGAGATCTCCATACAGCAAGCCTTTCTCCAAGCGCATCGCCATCTTGGCGATCGGCATGTAGCATAAACTTTCCACCATAACTAGGGCTTACCTCAACATAAACATACATTTCGGATCCATCGCTTTGTAGCATGGAATGGGCTTCACAAACGGGTACATCACCTGCAAATTTGGCTTCAACATCATAATAACCATTTTGTTCCATCCAATTTGCTATAAAATCCAGAGCCTCTTGATTATTCCAAACTTCGTCAATATCTGAAGCTCCTATTCCTGCCAGAAGTTCATCAATAGTTAAGGTATCCGTGCTATCTTCACCGATAATTTCCGGAGTGGTAGCTTCTTGAGTTTCAACTTCTTCGGTTACTTCTGTTTCTGCTTCTTCAACAGGAGGTTCACTATTGCCGCAACCTGTCAGTCCGAAAGCCATTGTTGTCGCGATTCCTAAAGTAAAGAAGATCCGTAAGGACTTCTTATATCCCCCCCACAATAAAATTCTGTGGTTTTCCATTTTCTCTTTTTGATTGATTTGTTCCATGATTCAATCCTCCCTAATTTACTTCATTAAACTATAGTTTTATTATACTATAGCTTTTGAAGAAAGACAGAAGAGAAATTGAGAAAAAATATCAAAATAAAAAAACCTCTATCACTTAGATAAAGGTTTGTTAACAAATGGTGGTCTCAGTCGGAATCGAACCAACGACACAAGGATTTTCAGTCCTTTGCTCTACCAACTGAGCTATGAGACC
>NZ_CALVGO010000013.1 GCF_944327125.1 uncultured Faecalicoccus sp. | reverse complement strand
ACAGAAACTTCCACGTTTTGATCCGATAAATTGATGGCGATCCAAAGTGTTTCTTCCGGACTCTTCATAGCATATACGCAATATGTGTTCGTTAAAAAAATCTGTTCATAATCACATCCCCATAAGCTTGGATGTGTGTGTTTGATGTGAATCAGTTTAGAAATAAATTTTGTCAGCGCGTTTCTTTCTAAACGCTCAATCGATGGTCTCAAAGAGGTATCGTTCCAATTTTTCTCTCCTTTGATTCCCCACTCACTGCCATAGTAAAGGCAAGGGATTCCCGGCATCGTGAATAACATCGTATAAATCAACGGCAAATGTTCTTCATGATTCAAAATGGAAGCTATACGAGTTACATCGTGATTATCGAGGAAACACAAAAGCTGTTTGCCGGTATAGAGACACCAGGGTTCCTTTCCAAACTGGCGATGATAAGAATGCAGGATCTCAAACAAATTAGCACTGTTAAAACTCGAATAGAGGCCTTTGTAACATTCATAATTGGTACAACTGTCCAGCATTTCCTCATTGACCCACTGGTTATAGTCGCCATGTAAAGTTTCCCCTAATAAAAAGAATTCGGAATCAATATTCTTACAGTGAGAATGTAAAGCTTTTAAAAAGCCATGATCCAGACAATAAGCCACATCCAAACGCAGACCGTCGATATCAAACGATTGTTTCCAAAAATCGACAACATTTAGAAGATAATTTACAACTTCCCTATTCTGAAGGTTTAATTTCACAAGATTGTTATTGCCTTCCCAATTTTGATAGCTTAGATTGTCATTATAATTGTTGTTGTCCCAAAAATTAATATAAAACCAATCTTTATATTGTGAATTTTCGCGATTTTTCAAAACATCCTGAAACGCAAAAAAACCACGCCCTACATGATTGAAAACCGCATCCAGGACAACACGAATCCCATTGGCATGAAGCATATCAGAAACTTTTACAAAATCTTCGTTGGTTCCCAGTCTGGAATCCAAACGGTAATAATCAATGGTGTCGTATCCATGACTGTGACTTTCAAAAAGCGGATTAAACAACACACAGTCAATTCCTAATTCTTTTAAATCCGTGATCCAGTTTTCGATCTTCAAGATTCGATGTTCCAGATTTCCATCATTTTCAAAAGGACATCCAAAAGCACCTAATGGATAGATTTGATAAAAGACACTGTTTTTTGTCCACATACATTTCATCCTTTCTTTAAAAGAGTCTGTAAGTATGCAATCGCCTGAGTCTTCGTAAATTTCATTTCTTTTAAAAAGCTGTATTCCAGAACCAAAAGCATCGTTGCACAGTAATATTCAGCCAACAAACCTTCCGGAAGAAAACGATCGCTGGAAAAATGAATTGTATTCATGATATCTAAAATCTGTGAACCCATATACTGTTTAAAACAAAGATAAAGCTCTCCTTCTAATGGATTGTGAGATAAAATCCGGAAAAGGCGATCTTTTTTTTCATCAAAAAAATCATAAATTCTTCCAAATATTTCATAGACGCGGTTTTCACTATTCATCTCAACAAAATCTTGAGGATAGATTTTATCTTTTATGATCGTCCAACAATATTCCAACAAATCATATTTATCTTCAAAATAATTATAAAAAGTGGCTCGGGGATAATTGGCGAGCTGACAGATTTCAGAAACCATGATCGTTTCAAAGCTTTTTGTTTCTAATAACGAAAACATGGTGTCAGAAAATGTTTTTAGGGTCCGAATGGCGAATCGACTCGGTTTCTTTTCAAGATTATATCGCATACTTTATCCTTCTCGTGTTTAAACATTTACACGTGTCTAAATTCTTTGATATTATATCATCTTTTTTATGACTCCTCAACTATAGAGGGAATAATAGATATAGAACCGATCTTGCGTAAGAAAACCGATTTAAACTCTTCTACATCTTATAGAATCCGATATATTTGCGAGAGAAAAAATACGCCAAGATTTTAATGATCCTTGATCAAAGAGCTTGGCTGTATCAAGAAATGTGATATCAACACGTTCGGATCCATCCGGATCTGAAGACCAATTTTTCCGGCACTAAAAAAAATATGGTGTTGACTTAAACAATCTTCCTCAATGAAGGTACGATAGCTCTTCTTCATCCCAAGGGGTGAGCATCCGCCTCGAATATAACCTGTCAAAGCGTTGATTTCTTTGACATGGATCATGGAAACACTTTTAACACCTGCTGCCCTGGCACATTTTTTTAAATCCAGTTCCTTATCAACCGGGATCATAAAAACCAGGATCTCCTTGGTATTCGCTCTTGTGACCAACGTCTTATAGACAGTATTTACATCTTCCTTTAATAAAGAAGCGACCTGGACTCCATCTACTGCTTCTTTTTCCCGATGAGGATATTCTATAACAGTATATTCAACTTGATGTTGGTCCAACAGGCGCATGGCATTGGTTTTTCCTATCTTTTTCATACTTGATTCTCCTTGAATTTTTCATCAATTTGATGTTCTGTCCGGCATAGAATGGATTCGGTATTTGTATCGATCAAATCCAGTCGATCGGCAATGATCAATTCCACATCTTCAATCCCAAAAAACATAGAAAATACAGCTTTCACATAATCATAGCTAAATCGAGGATCATAAGTTCCACCAGCAGTGGCAACATAATAGGCCTTCTTTGCCCGACATAACGATTGACATCGTCCCTGTTCATCATAATAAAAAGTAACCCCTTGGAGACAGCACATCTCGATCCATATCTTTAAAAGCGAAGGAAACGACAGATCGTAATAAGGAGCAGCAATCACAACTGTATCGGCCTGAGATAGTAAAACGGCATAGCGTGTTTCATAGCTTGACCGATCTCTTTTTTCCAGTTCTGTAAGATTCAAAGGCTGAAGGTCTTCCTTCTGCAGCTCAATTTGAATATGATCTCCTTTTAAATGTTTTAATAAACGATGAGCCAGACACAACGTTCTTGAGTCTTTGGAAACACAAGAGTTTATAAATAGCACTTTATTCATGATTTGATTCCTTATACATCCTTTCCCAATATATTATATCCTCATCCTCAATTTTTCGTATGACTTTACAAGGATTGCCCGCCGCAAACACGCCGGGAGGAATACTTTTCGTTACGACACTTCCCGATCCAATGACACTTCCTTTTCCTATTGTAACGCCGGCATTGACGACGACATTCCCAGCGATCCAAACAGAATCTTCAATAGTAATTGGTTTGGCCAATTCCACATCTTTATTTCGAATGGGTGCCCACAAAGGATGGATCGGTGTGTAGAGGCTCACATGAGGTCCCATAAATACATCATTTCCAATTGAGACCGTCGCTTCATCCAAGATCGTGATACCCGTATTTCCTTGAAAATGACGTCCAATAGAAATATTGATTCCATGATCGCAATAAAAAGGCGGAACCAACGCCAGATCCGAATACGATTGTTTAAAAAAACTTCGTAAATGTTCCAAAGGCTTTGGATCTTTCCAATATTCACTTTCATTAAAATCTTTGAGGGCTTTCCGAATTTTCAACCATGTATTGTCTTCCAGAGAAAAAGGATGATATAAAAGCCCTTGTTTCATTTTATCGATTTCTTTCATTGTAACACCTATAAAAGAAGGAGATGGCAAGCATCTCCTTATCGTTTATTTTTGTTTGATGGCAGCCTGTGCAGCCGCTAAACGAGCGATCGGCACACGGTATGGTGAACAAGATACATAGTTCAATCCAAGTTTGTTTACAAATTCAATACTGGATGGATCTCCACCGTGTTCTCCACAAACGCCCAATTTAATATCCGGATTGGTTTTTCTTCCCAATTCAGCAGCCATAGAAATCAATTTTCCAACACCGTTTTGATCCAAACGGGCAAATGGATCATTTTCATAGATCTTGGCATCATAGTATTCCGGTAAGAATTTTCCTGCGTCATCACGAGAGAAACCAAAGGTCAACTGCGTTAAGTCATTGGTACCAAAGGAGAAGAATTCAGCTTCTTCCGCAATCTCATCGGCCAGTAAAGCCGCACGTGGCACTTCGATCATTGTACCAACATGATACTTCATATCAACACCGGCTTCAGCGATGATCTTATCGGCCGTTTCCGTTACCATCTTCTTTACATATTTGAGCTCTTTTAAGTCTCCAATCAGTGGAAGCATGATTTCAGGCTCAATATTCCATCCTGGATGCGCGTTATTTACATTGATGGCCGCTTTGATCACAGCCGCAGTCTGCATATGGGCAATTCCTGGATTGGAAACGTCCAGACGGGAACCACGGTGTCCCATCATAGGGTTGACCTCATGAAGAGAAGAGATCACCTGATCCAATTCTTCTACCGGCATATTCATCTCTTTTGCCAATTCTTTGATATCTTCTGGATCTGTTGGAACGAATTCATGCAAAGGTGGATCCAAATAACGAATGGTCACCGGACGTCCTTCCATGACTTCATAAATTCCTTCAAAGTCTTTCTGCTGCATAGGTTCTAATTTATCCAAAGCCGCTTTCATCTGATCCTCGTTTTTCGCAACGATCATTTCACGGATTGCTTTGATTTTATCGCCTTCAAAGAACATATGTTCTGTACGTACCAAACCAATTCCTTCGGCCCCGAATTTCACCGCCTGTGCTGCATCACGAGGTGTATCGGCATTTGTACGAATTTTTAATTTGCGAGCTTTATCGGCCCAAGACATGAAACGCTCAAAGTTTCCACTGATTTCAGCAGGTACGGTTTTCAAAGCTTCCCCATAGACATTACCAGTAGAACCATCGATAGAAATCCAGTCACCGCGGTGATAATCTTTGCCACCTACAGTGAAGTAACCATCTTCTTCGTGCATTTCGATATCTCCGGCACCGCTGACACAGCAAGCCCCCATTCCACGGGCTACAACGGCAGCGTGACTTGTCATACCGCCTCGAACCGTAAGAATACCTTCAGAAACAGCCATACCTTCAATATCTTCCGGACTTGTTTCCAAACGTACTAAAATAACTTTCTTTCCATTTTCCACTTCTTCTTTGGCTTCATCGGCAGTAAATACGATTTGACCCGATCCAGCGCCTGGACTGGCCGGTAAGGCAGAAGTGATTGGTGTAGCCTTTTTCAAAGCATCCGGATCAAACATTGGATGCAACAAAGAATCCAACTGTTGCGGTTCTACCATCATCAAGGCTTCTTCTTCATTAATCAGGCCCTCATCCACCATATCGCAGGCAATCTTCAAGGCCGCCTGAGCGGTACGTTTACCATTTCTTGTCTGCAGCATGAAGAGTTTTCCACCTTCAATGGTAAACTCCATATCCTGCATGTTCTTATAGTGATGTTCAAGTTTTGAACAGATTTCAACAAACTGATCATAAGCTGTCGGACTGACTTCTTTTAACTGATCGATTTTCTGCGGAGTACGGACACCAGCTACAACGTCTTCCCCTTGAGCGTTCATTAAGAATTCACCGAACAGTTTGTTTTCTCCTGTTGCCGGACTACGCGTAAAGGCAACACCGGTACCACAGTCTTCACCCATGTTTCCAAAGACCATCATCTGTACATTGACAGCTGTTCCCCATGAACTAGGGATATCGTTCATACGGCGATAATAGATCGCACGTTCATTATTCCAAGATTTAAATACAGCTTCAATGGCTTCCATCATCTGGGTTTTCGGATCCGTTGGGAAGTTTTCATGAAGTTCAGATAAGTAGAATTCCTTAAAGCGTTCTACCAGGGTCATCATATCTTCCGCTGTTAATTCCAAATCGTCTTTGATGCCTCTTTCGGCCTTAAGCTCATCAATGATCTCTTCAAATCGTTTTTTGCTCAATCCTTTTACAACATCCGCAAACATTTGAATAAAGCGACGGTATGAATCGTAGGCGAAACGCGGATTATTTGATTTATCAGAAATTGTCTTTGCTACAGTATCGTTGATTCCCAAATTCAGGATCGTGTCCATCATACCCGGCATACTGGCACGGGCACCGGAACGTACAGATACCAGCAATGGGTTTTGAACGTCTCCGAATTTCTTTCCTGTTTCTTTTTCTAATTTGTCCAGGTATTCCATGATCTGAGCCTGGATCTCCTCATTGATTTTTTCTCCATCTTCGTAGTATTTGTTACAAGCTTCGGTAGTGATCGTAAATCCGTTTGGAACCGGCATGCCCAACTTACTCATTTCCGCTAAGTTAGCACCTTTTCCTCCCAAAAGCTCACGCATATTTGCGTCCCCTTCTTGAAATAGATATACGTACTTCGTTGTCATTCAAGTCCTCCTATCTACGTATTTGTAAACGTTTTCAACGTTTTCATTATAGCACAATCTGTCATAAACGAAACTAGAAATTAGAAAAGCTGTTTTTAACGAAGATGATCCTTGATCATAAAAAAAATAAAACAGGTTGCCCTGTTTTACTGACAAGAGGATGTAAGTGTCTTTTCCTCCAAGCGCACACTTCCGCAAATATCGTAGTTTGGACAGCTCGGATTGCATGAATCTTCCACGACCGGTCTTAATTCTGCCGGCATCATCACAGTGATCTCGTCATCATCATAACCGACCACAAGACTTTTCTTTGATAACATGATGGGGCGTTTCAAGATCGAAGGATTTTTCTGGATCAATGTTACAAGCTCCTTCATAGAAAGATCATTGATATCCTTTTTTAACGATTGAAAAGCTTTGGAGCGAACCGAAATGATATCTTCCGTACCGTTTTCACAACGGGACAAAATATATTTGATCTCGTTTTCATCAAGAATCGTAGTAAATATATTCTTTTCTTTAAATTCAATCTGATTGTCTTTTAACCATTGTTTCGCCTTACGGCAGCTGGCACAGCCTGGGGATGTATAGATTATGACCATAGTAATCCCTCCTTTACTTCTTTTTTATTATAACACCGGGCTTATAAAATATCATTGGAATTCCTCTATATTTGATGTAAAATAAACAAGCGGAGGAAAAATCTATGGATAGAATGTTAAGTGGAATCAAACCGACAGGAAGACTCACTTTGGGAAACTATATTGGAGCCATCAGTCAGTTTGTAAAATTCCAGGATCAATATGAATTATATATCTTTATTGCCAATCAGCATGCGATCACGGTTCCTATTGAAGCTAAGGAACTCAGACAAAACACAAAAGATTTGATTGCCCTTTATCTGGCAAGTGGCCTTGACCCGAAAAAAGTGACCTTATTTCTTCAAAGCGATGTCAGTGCTCATGCCAAACTGGGATGGATCATGACATGTATGAGCTACATGGGCGAACTTCAGCGAATGACACAATACAAAGACAAAACAGCCAAGGGAGAAACGGGAATCACGGCTGGATTGTTTACTTATCCATGTCTGATGGCAGCGGATATCTTATTGTACGATGCGAAATATGTACCAGTCGGAATTGACCAGAAACAACATGTGGAATTGGCAAGAAATCTGGCGGAACGTTTTAATCATCGTTACAGCGACACCTTTATCGTTCCGGAACCTGTGATGACAACAGTGGGTCAAAAAATCTATTCTCTACAGGACCCAACCAAAAAGATGTCAAAATCCGAAACAAATCCAAAAGGCACGATTGACTTACTGGACGATCCAAATCTAGCCCGAAAGAAAATTATGTCGGCTGTTACTGACTCTTTAGGTGTGATCCAATATGACCCGGAAAATCAGCCGGGGCTGGCCAATCTGCTAACGATTCAATCGGTTCTGGCCAAGGAACCTATCGAAGCAATCGTATCGCGTTACCAGGGAAAAGGATATGGCGAATTAAAAAAAGAGATCGGGCAAACCGTTTATGATTTTTTGAGCGATCTTCAAGCCAAATACAGAGACATCCAGGATAAAAAAATCGTGGACCAGGTTCTTTTGGAGGGTGCAAAAAAGGCAAGCTTGATAGCCGATAAAAAAATCGCAAAAGTATATCGTAAAGTTGGCTTTACAATCACAAAATAGGCGCTAAGCGCCTTTTTTGTTGCAGAAAAAAAAGAGCCGTTTGGCTCTTATCGAACTAATTGATTGACAAGCTCCTGATCTTTTGGCTGTGTCATATTTTGCGTACTCACTTCCCCAGCTCCGGTTTTATAAACCTTATAGTAGATTTGACCATCTGTATGCGTATCATCCAAAAGGAAGTTATACACATCGATTTCTAAATCATACATTTTACTATCTTCCGTATTGGTGAAATACGTATCGGCAGGAAGGATCCCGGTAACTTGTTTATACGCTTCCTGGGCTATGGAATTGCATGTATCCGCATTGGCACCATCATCAATGTCAACCGAGATTCTTAAAGTGGCACTTTTCAAATTCACTTCTACGTTTTGCACACTTCCGATAGAAGATACTGCATTCTGTACCTGAGAGATCTGATCTTTAGAAATCGATGGATTTAAATCGGATGAATGGAATCGATTCCCCACAACCGGTTCATTCTGTCCTCCCATACTTGTCAAGATCACATATCCAATGATCACAAAAGGAATCAATATAATAACCAGCGTAAACCAGACCAATTTATGTCCCTGCTTAGGCGCTGTTCTCTTTTTTCTTCGATTTTTATTTTTTACATTTTTGCCCATAAATCTGGCCTCCTGTTTCTTATTATACCATAGAATCAAAATTTGTATATTTTGTTAAGATCTTCGATATGAAATCGAAAAGAAAGCTCATTTATTTACTAGACATCGTGACTCCATCAAGAATGCCTTGATCTGTAAAAACAAGCCGCATGGAGCCGTTTTCAGAATCATAAAGCCATTCTGTTTCTTTGGTTTCTTTTGGTTCTCCATAAGTTTTTAAGATTTCTTTGTCGTGTGACCATCCCAGCACGATATCCGAAGGCAATACGTAATAAAACCCTGAATCAACGTTGTTCAAGACAATCTTTACCACCGAAGCCTTGGCAATTTCCTGTGTTTCTTTTGTCGTATTTTTAACGGTTAAGGCAACTTGTCTTCCATCGCGATTTGTCAGCAAAAGATCCTGCGACTTTCCAGCTTCCAGGTTTTCGTGCTGTTTGGATTCATAAGACGTTTCATCAACTACCCAACCATTGTCTAGAAAGTTTGATAAAGGTTCGTTCAATGCATATACTTTCTTATTGATCTGAACCTGCAAACGCTGCCAGTCATCGGACATCTCCGTCGGATACACCATATTTTTTATATTCTTCTGTGAAAGGTGATCATCAACCTGCACCGACATCACGATTTGATTATATGGAAGAACTTTCAAAGTCGAAAACGCTTCTTTATTTTCCCATTTTTCTGTCAGCGCATTATATGTCGAAGTATTAAGATGGTAAGTTTTTGGATTTCCATCCTGGTCGATACCCGAGATGTTGTGATTGTTATCTTTTTTATCCCACTCCACGTTCTTTAAAAGAATCGTTTGCGGTGCAGTGATTTTCGGCAGATCCAGCCAAAAGTTTTTCAATACAAAAACGCCTACGATGATGGCAGGAACAAGACAAACAATTCGCGTCAAAACACGAAGGAATTTCTTTTCATTCTTATGCCGATGTAAGATCCAGCTTGCGACAAGCATCAAAACCACAAATACAGTAAACACAATCAAAAGACGGATATAATTGGCATTGATCAAGCCCAGGATTCCCTCCGTAAAAGCTCCCTGATTTTGTGGATTCATATAAAAGAAGTAAAAGCCAAAACCGGCGATTCCATAGATCATCAATAAAAGAATCACAATAATGATCCATTTTAAAACACTGTTCTTTGAATTTGCTTTTTTCATACTGCTTCCTCCAGTCTTTTCAATAGGATATCATGAACAATCTTTGGATCCGATCGTCCTTTTGAACATTTCATGACCTGTCCAACCAGGTATCCTAAAGCACGATCCCGACCATTTTTATAATCGGCGACACTTTTTTGATTTTCTTTTAAAACCTGATCAATCAAAAGATTCAATGAAAGATCGTCCATTTTTGCACTTTCCAACTTCTCAATCAATGCATCAATGGATCGATGTTCCAAATAAGGAATGATGCATGTTCGAACATCTTGTCTGGAAAGCTTACTATCCATCTTACAGATCAGATCACCTAAAACTTTTGGATCCTGATCCAATATTTCTCTATGATTTTCTTTCATCCAGGAACGTATATCTCCCATCAGAAAGGAAAAGACATCCAAATATCGATCCGTATATTTTATAACCTTTAAAAAGAAATCCGTCAATTCCTTTTGCGAAACGAGCTGTTCAGCTTGTTGAAAGCTTAAGCCATACTGGTCATTCAACATCAAAATCAATTCATCAGGAAGCATTGGCCGATTTTCCCGTATGGAACGAATCCAGCTTTCATCCAGGTGGATCACCGGAATATTCGGTTCTGGTAAATATCGGTAATCTCTTGCCGTTTCTTTTTTCCGTAGTAAAACGGTTGTTTTTGATGTTTCATCATAACGTCTTGTCTGCTCAGAAATCTCTATTCCCTGATCAAGAAGCTCACTTTGCCTTTTTATTTCATGATCAAGAGCTCTTTTCATATTTGAAATCGAGTTGATATTTTTGATTTCTACTTTGGATCCTAGCGAATCCGGATTTTTTGTCACCGAAACATTCACATCACAGCGAATGTTCCCGTTTTCCATCTTTCCCTCTGTCACCTGTAGATAAATTAGATCCAGCACTAAAGATCGAACATATTCACACGCGATGTCTGGTCGATTGATGGAAGCATCCGTTACGATTTCTACCAGAGGATACCCGCAGCGGTTAAAATCAATATACGTTTGATCCTGCTTGTGGATCATTTTTGCCGTATCTTCTTCCAAATGAACTTTTTGGATGTGGATTTTATTTCCATGAACAAGATAATGGCCGTTTTTACCCAAAGGATGATTCTGTTGCGTAATTTGATATCCTTTAGGAAGATCGGCATACGTATAGTTTTTGCGGTCAAAGCGTAAGTTTTTGTCAATTTCGCAATGAAGAAGATCACAGATAAGGAGACCATATTCTACTGCTTTTTTATTCACGGTCGGTAATGTCCCGGGAAATCCAAAATCCAAAAGATCAACACAAGAATTAGGTTCTTTTATTGTCTTTGCCGGTGCGTGACTGAACATTTTTGACTGAGTAGAGAGCTCACAATGCATTTCTAGCCCAATATGTACATAGTGATTCATGATAAATTCTCCTTATCATCTATTATTTTTTCGATCTGATAAGCAATCTCAATCATTTTTTCATCCTGAAACGCTCCGGCAAAAAGATGAAGACCGTAAGGGCACCCTATCTTTGATCCAAAAGGAAGACTGAGAGCCGGAAATCCAGATAAATTGGCAAGTTTTAAATACGATGGGTCGATAAACTCTTCTTCAATTTTAGGGGCAATATCCGTAGTGGTTAGGCACGCAAGAAATTCCAAATCATCAAAAAGCTTTTGAAATTCATCCACAAGAAGCCGGCGAATCTTTTGCGCTTTTTGATAGATTCGATGCTGGTTTTCCTCATAGAGACTGTAAGCCCCCAATAATAAACGACGTTTGACGGGAAAGGAAAACCCTTCCGTTCGTGATTGCGTGATGGCCTCCTTATAGTTCAATCCGCTTTTCTGTAAGCCAAAACGAATACCATCCAAATGTGCAAAATTGCTGCAGGCTTCGCTATTAGAAATCACCTGATACACAGGTAAAACCAAATCCATGAGCTCTTGGGGATACCTTACTTCCTGAATAATGGCTCCCTGCCGGCGTAAGTCGTTCATCAAATCGTAAAATTTTTTCTTAAGCTCAGGATCTGTAACCTGATCCAGGGCATTCTTCAAAATGCCAATCTTCTTTCCCTGAATAGATTGAGAAAAATTGATAGACCCCAAAGAATGGTCGATACTGGTCATATCGTTAGGATCATATCCTTGTAAGAGCTCAAACGCTCTCCATGCATCTTCAATACAAGTTGTCATAAAACCAACGGTATCCATTGAACTGGCATAGGAGATCACCCCATAACGGGAGATACGGCCATAGGTAGGTTTGAAGCCCACTACCCCATTATAGCTGGCAGGAACACGGATACTGTCTCCTGTATCGGTTGCCAAAGCCAGGGGCACACAATCGGTTGCCACTAACACAGCACTTCCACTGGAGCTGCCTCCGGAAATTCTTTGAACATCATAAGGATTGAATGTGGGTCCGCAGCATGAGTTTTGTCCTGTAGCTCCCATTCCCAGCTCATCCATATTTGTCTTACATAAAATTTGAGCCCCTTTTTCCTTTAGCTTTTTCACAACTGTTGCATCATACAGAGGAATATACCCATTTAAAATCTTTGAACCGGCCATGCAAGGCGTGCCTTTCACGGAGATATTGTCTTTTACCGCGACATAAACATCGCTCCAGTCCTTCTTTATATTGTTTTTCTCATGAACAAAAGACACAATCGCATTGGTCCTGGATTGTGTCTTATGGCATTGTTCCATAATTGTTTGGATGTCTCGTTTTTCAAATAAGCGCATTTATTTCACCACTTTAGAAACCACTACAAAATTATCTTTTTTAGACTTTGTATTTTTTAAAAGATCCGTTGAAGCAACCGGTTTTATGGGAATATCTTCGCGTAAGTTTTTCCAGTTTCCCTCAAAACAAGTAACCATGGGTTCCACATCTTTCGTATCCATTGTTGAAAACTGACGGGAGATCCGTTCTAATGCATCAAGATCTGCTTCAATCTGTTTTCTTTCATGGATATCCATTTCAAAATGAAGATCCTCTAAGATCTTATCTATGATTTGACGATTCATAATCTTTTAAAGAGTCACAACCTGCGTAGCCGTCTGGTTTGGATCACGAGATATAATGGCATACGTGCCTGTATCCGTAACGATCTGTACTTTATACTGACACGAATCTTCGGTAAAAACAGACAATTCGTCATTGGCTTTTTGGGTAACCGCACTAATTTCACTCAATGTCTTCCCATGACATGTGATGGTGATTTGAAATTCTGTAACTTCATCATCTTCCATCCGGGCATTGGCTACAACATAAGAATAATCCGCTAATACAGGATCAATGGCCTTTTGATATTCTGTGAACTGCTCAGAAAATTCACTTGCCTGTTTACTGAAAACCGTGCTGGGAACATCCATCCAGCGCATGTTCAAATTTGAAAAATCGCCTTGCGTTCCTTCAAAATACCCTTGGTACATGTACGTACCCAATGTATCGCCTTCATGGTCTAAAGAAAAACAAGCGATATAGATAGGAACCTGTGAAGTGATTTCATTAAAGCGTTCCCGCATATAACTGACAAGATGGCTGGAGGTCACTTCCAAATAATTTTTTAACCGTTCCTGGGTAATTTCCACCGTGTTTCCATCTTTGTCTTCCAACGCATCATTAACGACCATACCGATTGAAATGCCTTGAAGGTCATCATCGCTATACCAGTCCAATTCATAAAGATCCACCAGAATGATGGCCCCCGTGACCGTTCCGTTTCCTGTATCGAAGCCCTCATCAGAGCTTGGATTTAAACCGTTGGGGTTGTCATCCCGGCTGGTCCCTAACAACCCCCGAGATCCATCAGTGGCATCCAGTTCATCATAATCCAAAAAAGTTTGCGTTTTATAGGCAACGGATGAACATGGAAAATGAGTCTTAGAAAGTTCCATCAACCCGTCTTCAATAAAAAATCGCGACTGCATATCACTCATCAAAGAGGCATGTTTGATTCTTGAATCGCTCGATTCATAAGGTTGGATCGCTGCGTATTCCTGAGTTCCGACAGGATTGGATTGATTGGTATTGTTCATCGTTGAACAGCCAAACAAAGTCAGAGACAGAACAAGAATAAAACTAATCTTTTTCAAACGCATTGGCTACCTCCTGTATAAATTCTTCTTCACTCATCAAGGAAACACCCAGATTCCGTGCCTTTTCAAGCTTGGAACCGGCAGCCGTCCCATAGATCACAAAATCCGTCTTTTTCGAAACCGAACCAGCCACATTCGCTCCTAAAGATTCTAGGACCGCTTTGGCATCATTACGGGTATATTGTTCCAATGTTCCTGTAAGAACCACGGTTTTACCGGTAAAACAAGATTGTTTCTTTTGCGTCTTTTCCTGCAACATATTTAGTCCCTGCTCTTTTAGAACTGAAATCAGATGCATATTCTTTTCTTCTTTGAAGAATGCCAGAATACTTTCTGCGGTAATCGAACCTACATCACGGATGCTTGTTAACTCATCATAAGTTGCCGCCATCAAGGCATCCATCGAGCCAAAATGCTGAGCAAGGATCATTGCCGCTTTTTTACCTACCTGCCGAATTCCTAATCCATATAACAACAAACCTAAAGGCTGTTTCTTACTTTCTTCGATCGTATTCAACATATGATCTACGGACTTGGTCTGATATCCCTTCTTGAGAAGCAGTTCTTCGCGATGATTTTTTAAAAAGTAAATATCTTCAATGGAATTTAGGAAACCAAACTCATGAAGCTGTTCAATCTTTTTATCTCCCAGCGAATCGATATCCATCGCATCTCGAGACGCAAAATGGATCATACTTTCAACGACCCTGGCTGGACAATCCTGATTGATACAGTAATGCGCGCTTTCTCCTTCCAGACGTACAAGCCTCGAACCGCATACAGGACAATGTTCAGGAAAAACATAAGGTTTTTGAAAACCGTCTCTTCTTTCAGGAAGACTCGACACAACCTCAGGAATGATTTCTCCTGCTTTTCGAACCACAACGATATCGCCGATACGAAGATCTTTTGAAACGATCATATCCTCATTATGAAGCTGAGCTGCACTGACTGTGGTGCCGGCTACACGAACTGGTTCCAAAACCGCATTGGGGGTGATTTTCCCTGTTCTTCCTACCGTGATCACAATATCTTTTAAGCGGGTCTGTACTTCCTGAGCCGGAAATTTGTAAGCTGTCGCATAACGAGGGGCTTTGGCTGTAGAGCCTAATGTCTGCTGAGCAGCCAAATCATTCAATTTGATCACCATACCGTCGATTTCATACGATAATTCATCTCTTTGATTGGCAATCGACTGTATAAAGTCCCAGATTTCTGCAGTATTGTGACAAACTTTTCTTAATTGATTCACACGGAAATGGAGCTTTTCCATAGCTTCCAAAGCTTCCTCCTGGGTTTTGATATCAAAATCCCCCGCGTTCTGAAAATAATACCAGTAAGCATCCAGCTTACGGCTGGCACAAACAGACGAGTCGAGTTGACGAATCGATCCAGCGGCGGCATTCCGCGGATTGGCAAAAAGCGGTTTTCCCTTTTCTTCCTGGATCCGATTCAGTTCTTCAAAGCTCTGTTTGGGCATATATACCTCGCCTCGAACTTCCACATGACGCATTTCATCAATATACATCGGAATTGTGGGAATGGTTCTTACATTATTCGAGACATCTTCGCCGACAAAACCATCGCCACGCGTTACCGCCCGAACAAAACGTCCCTGATCGTATTCCAATGACATCGCCAAACCATCGTACTTGCATTCCACGACGAATTCAGGATGCGGTACGCTTTCCTGAATACGGTTAACAAATTCCTGTATTTCTTCATAGTTGAACACATTGCCTAACGACAGCATCTGTTGCGTGTGCTCCACCTTTTCAAAGCCTTCCAGAACCGCCCCGATGATTCTCTGGCTTGGAGAGTTGGGATCGTACATCTTTGGATGTTTTTCTTCCAGAGTCATAAGTTCCTGCATCAGACGATCATATTCCTGATCGCTGACCGTCGGTTTATCGTATACATAATATTCAATTGAATATTTTTCCAATAGTTTTCTAAGTTCGATTATTCTATTTTCTTCCGTCATCATAATCACCACTAAATATTATACCATGACCTCTAGATTTTATGGATGGAAGGATGCAAGGCATTGAGTTTCTTGATGCCGTGAGGATGTTTAAAGGCGATGGTAGCAATATTATTTTCCATCTTTAAAACGATTCCTTCACCGAACACATCGTGTTGAATATGATCCTTCACTTTGAATTTTGCCTTTGATTTTTTTGAAGGAATCGATACAGATACTGTTGTTTTGGTTTCGGTAAACGTGTTTTTCTTTTGTTCGTTCAAGGTATATTCCTCTGGAATTTCCATCAAAAAACGGCTTGGTGTTTTATAAGTATCCAGCATATAGCTGTAACCTGTATTCCATGTCATATAAAGATGGCGCTTGGCTCGGGTCATTGCCACATAACAAAGCCGTCTTTCTTCCTCCAGTGCTTTTCGTCCCCCTTCATCCATGGAACGAGTGCTTGGGAAAACGCCGTCGTTAAAATTAACGATGAAGACCGTATCAAATTCAAGTCCCTTGGCAGAGTGTACCGTCATCAATGAAACACAATCTGCGGATTCTTCATTGGTTCGAGTGGTGAATAACGATACATCCTGCAGATAGGATTCCAGCGTCATTTCCGGATCTTCCTGAAGACTTTGCGCAATATCGTTTTTTAGTTCCTTCAAGTTCTCCAGACGTTCGGTCTCATTTTCTTCTTCCAGCATTTGCCGATAGCCACTTTCATCCAAAACGACTTCCAAAAAATCCTCCAGGGACAAATGTTCGCGTTTATTTCTTAGATCTTCAATCAAATCTACAAAAGATGCCGTTTTCTTCACAATGGCTCCACCCAGATCTTGCGGATCTTTTAAGGTATCATACAGATTGAGTCCCCTGTGCAGAGCTTTTTCCCGAATCGTGTCAATCGATTTTTGACCAATTCCTCTGCGCGGCTGATTGATGATTCGTAAAACCGCCAGATCCAGAGACAACTGTTTAGGATCGCTTTCCTCCGGTTTGGTACAAAGTTTCAAATAAGCCAGGGCATCTTTGATTTCCTGCCGCTCATAAAACCGGATCCCGCCATAGATACGATAAGGAATGCCGACCGTCCGTAAAACACGTTCAAAAGAACGGGAAGAAAAATTGGAACGATATAAAATGGCCATATCCTTATAATCAACTCCACTTTTATGTTCCTGAACGATTTTTTTAGAAACATACAAAGGTTCATCGTTATCGTCAATACAAGGATGAAGTACGATCTTGTCTTGTCCTGGTATCTTGGTAAACAGATCTTTCTTGATTCGATCTTCGTTGTACTTGATCACCGCATTGCTGGCGTCGAGAATCGGTTGCGTGGAACGGTAGTTTTGATCAAGGATCACACTTTTACAAGGTCTAAAATCCTTATCAAAGCGAAGAATGATATCGACACTGGCTCCGCGCCATGTATAAATGGTTTGATCTGGGTCTCCGACAACACACAAAAATGCATGCGGGCCCGTCAACAGACGAATGATAGAATACTGTACAGGATCCACATCCTGAAATTCGTCTACATGAATATAATCCAAACGGTTCTGCCACTTCAAAGCGACTTCTGTCGATTCTTTCAATAAATGAAAAGCTTCCTGGAGAAGATCATCAAAATCCATCGCCTTCATTTCTTTTCGTTTTCGCTCGTAAGCATCATAGATTTTCGCAATTTTCTCCTGTTCCTGAGTAAAAGACATTTCTAAGGCCTGTGTCGGTGAAAGACCTTCGCTTTTATAGCCGGAGATCATTCCCAGTACTTTGTTCATATTCAGTTCCTTGATGTCAAGGTCCATCGATTTGTAAACAGGGCGTAAGATCTGCTTTTGATCGTCGGTATCCAGAATTGTAAACGACTTTGGATATCCGATCTTATCGGCATCTTCCCGCAAGATTCGAACACACAATGAGTGAATGGTCGAAATTCGCACCGCCAATGCCTCTTTTCCAATTTGCGCCATGAGACGCTCTTTCATCTCGTTGGTCGCCTTATTTGTGAACGTGATCGCCATGATCCGATTGGGAAAAATTCCACAATTCTGTATCAAGTATACGATACGGGCCATCAGTACACGGGTTTTTCCACTGCCCGCCCCGGCAATGATACGAACATGAGAATTCGTAATCGTAGCGGCTTCACGTTGTTTTTCATTTAACATTTCCAGATTATCCATACAATTCACCTCGCTTATTTTATCATGGTCCCACTAAAAGAAAAAGAACCTATAAAGACGAAAAAAAACTCAATCAAATTCAGCTTTGATTGAGTTATCCATTTTTCTATTTTCTAGAGCTTAATGCTTTTGTCAGTGCGACATTGGCCACCACAGCGACAACGATTTCCGGAACCGTATTGGTCAAGATCACCGTAGCCATCGCAATCATCAGTCCAGATTGAGCCACCCCAATGGCAGAAGCATAAGGAGCTGCATAAAAGATCAGGATCAGGCCTAAAACGCCCGCTGTGTGAACCACGGTGGAAATCAATGCGGAAACAAAAGCGCTAAAGGCAATTGATTTTCCATTCTTTTTCAATCCATGATAGATCGTTCCTGCCAGCCATCCTAAAAGAAGTCTGGGTCCAATCGCAACGATCAGCGATTGAAAACCGCCGCTGAATCCACCCACTTCTACAAACGGGCTAAACGCAAAGCTTGTCACTGTGGGAGCCATCGTTGCATTGATGACTGAGGTCACACCAAAGACAAGTCCCATGAGAACGCCATATTTCGTTCCCATTGTACAGGCACAGACAATCACAGGCACATGCATCAAAGTCGCACTTAAGACACCGATTCGCAAATAGCCTAAAGGTGTTACCAGTAAAACAACTTCAATGGCAAGAAACAGCGCCAGCATGGTCAGGTTTCGAATCTGACTGGATTTTTTTGACATATAAACTTTTCCTCCTACTCTCGTTCCTAAAGATACGATGTAAATCATTAAAACGTTTGGATTCCCAATTACAGTCCATCGATCTGTATTGGCCAAAACTAAAGAAATTATAAAAAAAAGACAGGATCAAATCAACCCTGTCTCTATTTTTTCTGTGTTTTCATCCACGAATACGTTTGAGTCCCTAAAAAACTTACAATATCAAAGACAAACTTACGTTCATCTCCTGACATATTTCGCAATTCCAATACCCCTAACATCACTTTTTTTAAACTCAAATCGCTAAAACCTGAAACCGAGTCAATATCAAGACGATCCAAAATAGAAAAAATCAAGTCAATATAGTCTTTTTTCTCTTCATCGTTTTTTGATAAGAGCAAGCGATCGACCAGTTCATGTGTTTCTTTACTGACTTGAGAAAGCGTATCCACAGGCACATAGGAGTCGGTACTTATTTTCCAGTAAAAAGGATCGTGCTGAAGAAGTCCCGATTCATCCGCATCCAAGATCACTGATTTTTCCTGATGTTCCAACAAACATCCAATAATAGAATCTTTAGGCTTGTAATTTGTGATTTTGTTCCAGAGCGGATTTTCTTTTTCTTTCAAAAGAAAAGATGTAAGAAAACCAGGGGCATCAAAAGCCAGGACTTTCGTGATCACATCCGCATATTTTTTTGATTTCAAGGCAGCATACATGGCAAGATTCCCGCCTTTGGAATGCCCTGTGATATAGATCTTGGGATAGACTTTCTTCTTAACCAAGCCAAAAAAAGAACTGGTTTCAGGAACCTGATCTAAAACAAACTCCAGAAAATCTTTCGCAAGAAGATGACATGGAAGCTCTTCTTTATAGGTCATCTGCATATTTTCTTTCCATCCTAATATCGAACTGTCTGTACCCCGATAACTGATAAGGAGTGTCCCATCAGGAAGGAGAAAAGACACGGCACCAAACTGGATCTGTTTTTCCTCATCAAACACTTCCTGATAATGCATCAATTGCACATCCTGGTATCGAGGACACGATTTTAGATCACGAACCAGATTGGGAATCTTTTTTGAAAAACTGAAAACACGTTCGATTTCATCTTCATCATGATTTTCAAAGTACTTTTTGCAGGCTTCTGGCAAGCGAATAGGCTCTTGTCCGACGATTGTATTCCAATCAACATAAGAAAGTTCATTTAAAATCAGAAGATCGATCCAGTTCAAGGGACGAAAGGAAAACGGGATGTCTTTCCGTAAATGAATATAGTTTAAAATTGTTTCCATTTTATGTCCTCTTCTTTCGGTAGTCTTTAGCGAGATCCACATACTCTTGGGCATTATCCAGGATTGCCTGAATCTGTTCAGGACAGATCGAATGAACAATTTTTCCCGGATTTCCAATGACCACACTGCCCTCTGGGATCACCTTTCCTGAAGGAATGATCGTCCCTGCACCAATGATACAGTGCCGTCCAATGCAGGCATCATCCATAATGATGGCTCCCATACCAATCAAGACTTCTTCGTTTATAGTGCAGCCATGAACAATAGCGCCATGGCCAATGGTCACACGATCTGAGATCGTCAAAGGATGTCCGATTGATCCATGCAAAACGGCATTGTCCTGGATGTTGGTTTCTTTACCAATCGTAACTGGAGCACTGTCGCCTCGAATCACAGCACCAAACCAGACAGACGAATCTTGATCAATTTTGACATCTCCAGTAATCACAGAGGAATGGGCCTGATAATATGGAACCGTCTTTTTCATTAAGTCCTTGTTCATCCAAACGACACCGTGCCACTGATCGTTCTTTTGCCCACACTCTGGAAGAGAGCCCATCAATATATAATCATGCCTGGCGTGAAAATCGATACTGGCCTGATTGGAATCGGTAATGCAGGAAATCAACCATCGGTATCCTTTTTCACGACAAGCCATTTCCAGGGTCTCAAGCAAAGGATCCGCCATCTGATAATGCGGACCTTCTTTAAAGTAGATCGTAACTTCCATGCAATAGCGATAGGCTTTCTTTGAAAAAGCAGGATGAACATACGCATATCCAATCACCCTGTCTTCATGGCAGGCTACAAAGAAAGGATACTGGTTTGCGATTTCGTTGATCTGCCTTTCATAGCTTCCATAAGACATCGGTTCTAAATCAAAATTATATGGGGTCGTATTTACATAATAACGATAAATGTCATAAAGTACGGGTAAATCTTGCGGCTGGTATTCTCGAATCATACATCATTCTCCTATGCAATCATTATACTAAAAAGGACAGACCGTGTCGAAACGATCTATCCTGCATTATTCCATTCCTTCAAATTGAAGATTATAATAGCGGGCATAAGTACCGCCTTTTTTCATTAATTCATCGTGAGTGCCTCTTTCCTGTAAGCCCTCATGATTGATCACAACGATCTCGTCGGCATTTTTGATCGTTGATAAACGATGCGCAATCGTGATGCATGTACGATTTTTGCTTAACTGTTCCAATGATTTCTGAATGATACGTTCACTTTCATTGTCCAGCGCACTGGTCGCTTCATCCAAAATCAGGATCTTAGGATCTTTCAAGAATACACGGGCTATGGAGATTCGCTGCTTCTGTCCTCCAGAAAGTCTTGCTCCCCGTTCTCCCACAAAAGTATCGTATCCATCCGGTAAGGAAAGAATAAAATCATGAATATTGGCTTTTTTGGCCGCTTCAATAATTTCTTTCTGCGTGGCCTGCGGCTTTCCATAAGCTATATTTTGTCCGATCGTACCGGCAAATAAATAGACATCCTGCTGCACCAGACCAATCGCCTGACGCAGCGATTTCAATCGGATGTTTCGTACATCTTTTCCATCGACCGTGATGGAACCTTTGTGCACATCGTAAAACCGTGGAATCAAAGAACACAGGGTTGTCTTTCCCGATCCGCTAGGTCCTACCAGGGCCACTTTTTTACCTGCCGGGATCTTTAAGTCTACATGTTCAAGGACAGATTCTTCTTTATTATAAGTAAAGGAAACATCCTGAAAAGAAATATCTCCTTTTACATCGGTCAATTCAACAGCATCTTCGCTGTCTTGAATGTCGGGAACTTCTTTCATCACTTCTTCAAACCGTCTGAATCCGGAGAATCCTTTTTGAAGCATTTCAGTAAATTCAATCAAGATATCAATAGGCGCAATGAAGATATTGACATACAGCGCAAAAGTAGCCAGTGTCAAAGGACTCAGCATATTCATCGCAACAAAATATCCTCCTCCGACCAAAACCGTCAGGTACAAGAGCCCTTGGAAGAAATTGTTCATGGAATAATAGGTTCCCATGGCATGATAATTTCTTTTTTTCGAGCGAAGAAATTCATTGTTGGTATGTGCAAACTTTTCCTGTTCAATATCTTCGTTTGTAAACGACTGAACTACGCGAATCCCGGCCAGACTATCTTGTAAAGAGGCATTGACATCTCCAATCTTTTTCCGGTTATCCATAAAAGTCGCCCTCATGGATTTATTTTGAAAATAACTGAAAATCAACATGATCAAAGTGACAAGGAACAAGATCAAAGCCAACGGCCAGAAAATCAAAGACAAGATCACAAAAGAACCAACAATCTTGATTAGCGAAATAAAAAGATTTTCTGGTCCATGATGGGCAAATTCACAAATGTCAAATAAATCACTGACGACCCTGGACATCATGATCCCGGTATTGTGTTTATCGTAATAGGAAAAGGAAAGACGCTGATACTGTTCGAAGAGTTCCTGACGCATATCTCTTTCCATTTGTGCTCCCATGATGTGCCCCTGGGCCGATACGTAATAACGGCATAAAGCCCGAACAATATACATGATAAGAAGTCCCAGTGTCAGTCCCAAAAGTCCATGAAGGATCTGCATACTTTTTTGAATGAACATCGTATCCGTACAGTAATTTAAAATCAACGGAAAGGCCAGATCGATCAGGGAGATCGTCAAAGCACAAAACAAATCAAAAAAGAAAATGACCCGATAAGGTTTATAATACGATATAAAATGTCTAAATGTTTTCATCCAATCACCGTGAATCATTATAACAGATACCACGAAAAAAAGAAGCCGAACAATCGGCTTCTAAAAATTATTCGTCTTTTTTATTGGTTTGAATGATTCGGCTGGCCTGTGGTTCAGGAACTGGATCATAACGGTCCATTTCCATTGTGAATTTTCCAAGCCCCTGGGTCATACTGCGTAATTCAATAGAATAACGAGCCATTTCTGCCATTGGAACCTGTGCCTCAATGATTTGATCTCCGTCTTCAGGCGTCATTCCCATGATGGCTCCGCGTCGTTTATTCAGATCTCCAATGACAGTTCCTGTATATTCATCAGGAACGGTAACGACGATATTCATGATTGGCTCCAACAAGATTGGATGGCATTTGGTCATCGCATCTTTAAAGGCAAGACGAGCTGCCAACTTAAAGGCCATTTCGCTGGAGTCAACATCGTGGTATTTTCCATCCGTTAAGGTTGCCTTGATATTGACCATCTTATAACCGGCAAGACTGCCTTCTTCACAGCATTCTCTTAAACCATTCTCAACTGCTGGGAAATATTGTTTAGGAACGGCACCACCGAATACTTTTTCGGCGAATTCCATTTCTTCCTGATCTGGGTTTGGTGCAAAGTCCACAAAGACATGTCCAAACTGTCCATGACCGCCTGACTGTTTTTTATGACGTCCTTCTCCCGTTGCAGTCTTTGTGATCGTCTCTCGATACATCACCTTTGGATCGGATAAAGTGACTTCCGCTTTATACTTATTCTTCAGTTTATTCAAGATCACATCCAAATGCTGATCACCAATACCATAGATCACTGTTTCTTTGGTTTCTGTGTTATTGACTACCTTGAAAGTAGGATCTTCTTCCACAAGGCGAGCCAGACCGTTTGATAACTTATCTTCGTCGTTCTTTGTTTTCGGGAAAACAGCCTGCCCAAACATCGGTTGATCAAACTGGATTGGATCGGCCATCAACAGTTTTCCTTTTTCACACAGTGTATCGTTCGTCTTGGTGTTTTGAAGTTTTACCAAGGCTCCAATATCTCCGGTAAAAAGCTTACCGGCAGCTGTTTGATGTTTTCCCTTGATGATATAAATAGAACTGATTTTTTCAGGTTTTCCATTATTGGCATTCACCAGAGTCGAATCCGAATTCAAGACACCACTCAGTACTTTGAGATACGAGATACGTCCAACAAACGGATCGACGATCGTTTTAAAAACCTGAGCGGTCAATGTTTCCGATTCTGCTGTCAAAAGTTCTACTTTAACATCGTTAGGGGTAGTTGCGGTATACATACCTTTTTCCGAATACGTTGGGAAATACGTAATGATCAGATCCATCAGACGCTGGATACCAATCGACTGGGTGGCACTGCCTGAGAATACCGGACAGATCTCACCGTTACGAACACCAATACGAACACCTTTGGTCAGTTCCGCATCGGTAAATTCTTCTCCAGAGAAGAATTTTTCCATCAATTCATCATCGCCCATGGCCACAGCTTCGGCAATCTGATCTTTATACATGCTGACTTCATCCTGCATGGATTCCGGAACTGGCTGAGCCACTTCACTGTTGGCATGGGGCCCTTTGTAATACCAGGCTTTATTTTTGATGATATTAACAGAGCCTACAACTTCACCGTTTTCAACGATCGGTACTTCAAAGGGAATAATAGATTTTCCAAATTCTTCATGAAGCATGGTATACGCATCCGCGAAATTGGTATTTTCTTCATCGAGTTTGTTGATAAAAAAGATGGTTGGTTTTTTGGCTTCCAAAGCTTGTTTATAAGCCAGCTTGGTTCCTGATTCCAATACATCTTTGGCATTGCATACGATCAAGCAACTGTCACCTACCGCAAAACCGGCCTGTTTTTCACCGACAAAATCCAAATATCCCGGTGTGTCGATAAAATTGATCTTGCAGTCTTCCCATTCGATAGGAACGATGGAAGTATAGACAGAGATCCCGCGTTTGATTTCTTCTGCATCAAAGTCGATCATACTGCTTCCATCACTTGTTTTTCCAAAACGGTCCGTCGCTTTGGTGTAATATAACATTGCTTCCAGAACACTGGTCTTTCCGGCTCCGCTGTGTCCAATCACAGAAACGTTACGTACTTCAGAACTTAAATAATCACGCATATCCAGATCCTCCTACTTCAAGATCGGCTCCAACTGAGCTCGGCAATGTTCACGAACATAATCAAGAGCGACATTGCCTTGTTTATCCTGCATGTCTTTATCCGCACCGTAGGATAAAAGTTTTTCGACCAGACTTGGATATCCGCCGTAAGCCGCTCTCATCAAAGCGGTACAGCCGTTATTATCAAATAAATTCACATTGGCATTTCTTTCCAGAAGTAAAGAAATAGTATCCCGCTTAAATGCGATGCAGGCTTCCATTAAAGCGGTACGTCCCACTTCATCCTGAGCGTTGATATCAGCCCCGGCATCCAGAAGAAGCTGAACACAGCGGTCCTGCCCTAATAAGGCAGCACGCATCAATGCGGTACGTCCTCTATCATCACGAGCGTTGACATCGGCTCCGGCGTCCAATAAAGCTTTACAAATTGTTTTATTTCCTTTTTTGGCGGCTCCCATCAGAGCGGTTTTCCCTTTATTGTCAGCCAGGTTGACATCGGCTCCGTTATCAATCAATACTTGAACGACATCTTTACGATCTCGCTTGCTGGCACGCATTAAAGCGGTTCTTCCATCCCCGTTTTGATAATTGATGTCAGCACCGGCTTTGATTTGCCCGCATACCATAGGGAAATCACCATTTGCACATGCGTCCCAAAAAACCTTATTGAAATTCTGATCCATTTTAATTCCTCCTTTTATTAACTATTATGATCAGGAAACTTAAAAAACTGGAATGCACCCATCCCAGTCTTATCCTTTATGAAAGAAGTAATGATCGAAAACTTTGCTTTGAACTGTTGTCATTGTCACCACTTCCTTTACTTGGCCTGATTATATCAAAACGGATCAAAAACACAAATCAAGAGCCAAAGAAGACACATTCACGACCAACAATGACATTTATTAAGAAAAAATACTCTCTAATTCATCCATTGTTTCAATAAAATAAACATGTTTTAAATGATCTTTGGCTAAAAAACCTTCCGAAATCATCGTTAAAAGTTGTTTCCTTAAATTGTCATAATACCCATTAAGATTAAATAATACACAAGGGCCCGGAATCTGTTCCAAACGAACTAGAGAAATGATTTCCGTGATTTCTTCTAAAGTCCCCGGTCCTCCAGGCAAGGCAATAAACGCCTGAGAAAGATCGATCATCTTCTGTTTACGGCTGGACATTGTTTTGACCATGTACACTTCGTCCAAATGCTCATACAAATGCTCGATTTCCAATAAAAATTCAGGCATAACGCCAATGATCCTGCCATGATTTTCATGTACCGTCCTGGCTAAAAGGCCCATTAAACCTCGTGAACCGGCTCCATAAACTAATGTATGGCCCTTTTCACAAAGCCAACAGGCAATTTGCTGAGTCAATTTTTCATATTTTGGATCGTTCCCCGGACTGGATCCTAAATATACCGCAATATGCATATGTATTACCTCTGTTTCAAAATGAAGGAAACTTGTCCTTTCTGTTTATCTACGGATTCACAGATAACTTTGACACTCTGTCCAATCCGATAGGTTTTCTTTTCACTGTAGCTGATCAGACTGTTTGCGATCTCGTCATAATCAAAATAGTCATCCAACGAACGCAATGGGACAAGGCCCTCAACCGTATTGGGAAGTTCCACAAAAAATCCAAAAGGCATCACACTTACAATGGAGCCTTTAAAGGACTGACCAATTTTATCTTCCATATATTCTGCTTTTTTATAGTCGGAAACCTGACGCTCCACATTGACGGCATCTTTTTCCTTTGACGAAATATAGAAGGCCTGCGTTTCACATTTCTTTTCATCCAGTGATGCTCCTTTTTTTGTATGCATGAAAACATATTTACGAAGCATACGATGGACCACAAGATCCGAATAACGGCGAATCGGTGAAGTAAAATGACAATATTCTTTTAAAGATAAGCCAAAATGTCCAAGGCACTGCGCATCATAGCGTGCCTTCTGCATGGCCCTTAAAGCTGTAGAGCTCAATACAGTGAGCAATCCCTCATCCTGGATCGACTCCAGGAATTGTTGAAGATCACGGGCTTTGACATCTTCTGGATAAAAAGAAGTTTTGATTCCCAGTGAATGAGCCAACAAACTCAATTTTGAGATCTTTTGAGGATCGGGAGCTTCATGTACACGATAGATGCCCGGAATCTTATGTGAATTCAATGTATGAGCAACACAGACATTGGCCAGGATCATAGCTTCCTCGATCATTTGTTCGGCAAATCCTCTTTCCTTGCACAAAACGTCCACACACTTTCCATTATCATCCAGAATCAGATCGGCTTCCTTGGTGTTGAAATCAATCATTCCGCGATCGTGCGAGCGTCTCTGCAACAGTCTGGCACATGCTTCAAAATCAAACAGCAGTTGTCCCACAAAGTCATATTCATGATTCTTTCCCTCTAAGAATTCATTGACTTTCTTATAGGTACAACGGCAATCCGAATGAATCATAGAAGGTACGATTTCGTGCTTTATACAATTTCCGTAATGGTCGATATCCATAACACACGTCAAAGTGCATCGATCAACATGAGGGTTCAAAGAACATATGCCGTTGCTCAAGGCAAAAGGAAGCATGGGAACAACGCGGTCCGCCACATAGATACTGGTCGAACGTGCATAGGCTTCCTGATCGATAGGACTTCCTTCCTTAACATAATGAGAGACATCCGCGATATGAACATACAAACGGTATCCCGTCTCATTCTTTTCTATCGAGATGGCATCATCAAAGTCTTTGGCATCATCCCCATCGATGGTAACCGTCATAAGATCACGAAAGTCCATACGCCCTTCCATATCCTTTTCATCGACCGACACAGGCATATGGGCCGCCTGTTCCAAAACTTTATCTGAAAATTTTTGACGAACCGCATTGGCCGATAAAATCGAGGTGATATCCATTCCTTTTTCATATTCATACCCTAACAACGCTTCGATTTTGCATTGTAAAGGATCTGTATATTTCACAATGGCAACAACAGCTTTCATACGATGACCAATGGAAAAATCATCCATGTTTTTGATCTCAAAAGAAGAATGGAGATCGACATCGCTGTAGAAATGAAATTTCCCTTTTCGCAAGTAAAAAGTTCCCGTCACTTTTGTGATTCCTCGTGAATAAATGTGAATGATCTCATTGCCTTTATTTGTGCAATGAACCAAAACTTCGTCTTTGTCAAAGGCATTGCGAGCCAGCTTTTTGGGAACATAAACCTTCTGATCCGGATTGATCACGGCAAATTCCCAGCGCGAAACATCTTTGACCTTCCCGATTACGTATTCTTTTTGATCAATATAAAAATATACATTGTGGTTGTTACAAAGAATACGCTGTTCCTCCAGTTCGTTCAACGCCTGAATCAACGCTACAAAATCTTTTGAAGAATGACACTCCAGCTTCTTTTCTAATTCTTTGATTGTCCAGTTGTTTTTTTTCTCAAATAATTCCAATATCTTCTGTTTCATCTTCTCACCACCAAAAAAAAGACCTTGCGGTCTTTTAAACGATCTGTAATGCGATAACTAACGCAAAATATAGAATGCCGCAAAACAATGTGGCACGTGAAATCACCTTTTCCGGCCCACGTTCTTTTTGGACCGCAAACAGGTTCAGATCCCCGCTTCCTGTAAAGGCAGCACTCAAGCCATCGGATTTACCGCTTTGTAATAAAACCAATATAATGATGATTCCCGATAGAATCATTAAAATCACATTCAAAATATCTTCCATAGTTCCCACTCTTTCTTAACGCTTTCCATTATATCATAAACTACTCAAAAGAAAAGTCCAAACAGTCGGTCAGGTCCTCTACCACCCGATCCGGCTCAATATGAAGTCTTTGAATATCGTCTTTTGTATGAACACCCGTTTGTACAAAAACCGTTTTTACTCCGGCATTTTTTCCCAGCAGGATATCCGTTTCAAGATTATCTCCAATCAAGATGACATCTTCTTTTTTTAGATGAAAGTATTCCAGACACAGATCCAAGATCGGTGTATAAGGTTTAGAGATATCCGGGCTTTTGGCATCAATGGCATATTCAAACATTTTCACAATGCTTCCATTGCCTAACTCAAACCCCTCAGGTTTGGCTAAAATTCGATCTTTATTGGTCCCAATCAGTTTGGCCCCATTCAACAAAAATTCCAGCGCCTTGGAATAAGAGGCATAATCCGCTGTTTTATCCAGCCCGACAAAGACAAAATCCGGATCGTTCTTCGTGATAACGAAACCTTCTTCCAAGAGAGCCTCTCTCATTCCTTCCTGTCCGATGTAATAGGCTTTATCTCCCGTATAGTGTCTTCGAACATACTGACAAGAAGCCATAGCACTGTTGTAGAATAAATCTTTAGAGATATTCTGATATCCCATTCTCAGCATGTGATCAGCATTTTCCTGCCGGGTTCTCATTGAGTTGTTTGTCAAAAAGACAAAAGGAATCTGTTTGGATTGGCAATGTTCCAAGAAGATCCTGGCACTTTCAATGATCGAAGAGCCTCTATACATCGTTCCATCTAAATCAAAAATCAAAGTTTTCATAATCATTCCTAAAAAAAGAAAGTCTAGCTGACTTTCTTAAGATCCATATAAGAGATTTCGGTTGGCGTTTCGCGGCCAAATAAGATCAACAATACCGTGGCTTCCTGTTTTTCCTCGTCCATTGCCTCAACGATACCTTCGGAATTCTTGAAAGCACCATTTAAGATTTCAACTGTATCGCCAACTTCAAAATCAACCTGAACATTGATATCCTTACGACCTAAACGACGTAAAACCGAATCCACTTCTTCTTGAGAAACTGGGAATGGTTTGGCACCTTTTCCTGAAGAACCGATAAATCCAGTAACTCCTGGAGTGTTACGGACAACATACCAGGCTTCGTCAGTCATGATCATCTGTACAAGAACATATCCCGAAAATAAATTTCTTGTTTTTTCTACTGGTTTTCCGTTTTTATATTCAATTTCTTTTTCTTCGGCCACAACGATCTGGAAAAGATAATCTTCCAGCCCCATTGTAGAAATACGCCGCTCAAGATTTTCTTTAACACGATTTTCCTGGCCGGCATAAGTATTTACAACATACCATTCTTTTTTTAATTCTTCCTGCATGTTGATTCCTCCTATACTATCCTACGATTACCTGCAACAATCCACTCGCAAGCAGTTCACAGATAAAGAAATACAATCCAAACAACAAAGTAAAGACAATGACCAGTCCGCTGGATTTCATCAACGTTTTAAATCCCGGCCATTCAACTTGTTTCAATTCTTGAAATATCCCTTTAGGAGAATAAACTCGCTCTTTTTTTTCTTTTGCCATGATAACCTCACTATTTTGTTTCTTTATGTAAAGTATGTCTGCCACATTTTGGACAATACTTTTTCACTTCTAAACGCTGCGTATTTGTTTTTTTATTTTTCGTTGTAACATAATTACGGGATAAGCATTCCGTACATGTCAAAATCACTTTATCTGCCATAAAATCACACTCCACCAGCTTATTTAATTTATCACTTATCGGCCTGAGAGTCAATTCTACATAAACACCTTTTTATTTTTTTCATCGTATAATCAAAGCTTTGTGGACTGATTTTTAATAGTCTGCAAATCTCTTGACGCTTGTATCCCAACAGCTTTAACTCAAACACTTTGGACTGAATAAGATTCAATTGATCATACAAAGCTACCTGCATCTGTTCAGCCTGAATCGAGTGCATAACCAGTTGATGTGTAGAATCCATATAATTTCCGATATGTTCTCCCAGATACTGACTGGAACTGTCATGGATCAAAGAATCTAAAGAAACAGAGTAGGAATAAGGTGCTTTTTGTTTATCCATGGAACGATAAGCATCCATCAAAGTATTGAGTAAGGCTCGTTTGTAAAAAGCGGCAAAACTTTTTCGTGGGAGGTATTGATAGCGGTATAAGCATTTCAATAAAACTGTATCAGCCAGAGAATAAAAATCCGATTGATTGATCATGCATCCTTGTAAAGAAATGTTCTCAAGGGATATGATATGCAAGATCAAAGGTCTGAATAAGTCTTTTAAAGCAGAAAAAGCTTCATCATTTTTGATGAAAAACTGATAGATCCAGTAATTTATATTGAATGATTCCATATATGCTCCTTTAAAGGAGCGAAAAAGAAATTACAAAGGATGGCGGTTTTGATGAATCTGGTAAAGTAAAACAGCACACGCCACACTGGCATTCAAAGACGAAATTTTTCCTTCCATAGGCAGCTTGACCATGTAATCACACTGTTTTTTGACCAAAGAAGAAATCCCTTTTCCTTCTGAACCAATCACCAGCACAACCGGTACATCATAGATTCCCTGACGATAATCGCGGGCCTGTTCCATATCGGAACCAACGATCCAATAACCTTTTTCCTTACACGTTACCAAAGCGTTTTTCAAGTTAGTCACCGTGGAAACAGGAATCGTATAGGCGGCCCCCGTACTGGCCTTAATAGCCGTTGGCGTCAGGCCAACACTGTTGTGCTTACAAAGTATGACCCCATCCACACCCACACAATCGCAAGTTCGTAATATGGCACCTAAATTATGAGGGTCCTGAATTCCATCCAAAGCCACTAGTAATCCGGGATTTTTAGCTTGATTCAACAAGGTATCCAAATCATAGGTTGGAATATCCTGAACCTGGATACAAATCCCATTATGATGGGAATCCTGCGCCAGCTGATCCAGTTTTGGACGTGGAACAAACTGAATGTCCTTGTTTAAATTCTGGACACGCTTCACCAGTTTTTGATCTCGAATTCCTTTTTGAATGTAAATCTTTTCGATGGTTTGCGGATCTTCTTCAATGATAGAAAATACATTTTTACCATAAACGATCATAATTGATCTCCTTTTTCCAGTATGTTTTTCATACAAACAGCCAAACGATCCCGATGATCATACAGATACAGATATCCCAAAAGTGCTTCTAACGCCGTAGCCTGTAAATATATTTTTCCCGTTGCATTTTTAGCTTTGGAATGGATCGTTGCGTTTCTTCCGCGATGGAGAATAGAAAGTTCATCTTCATTAAAAAAAGATTCTTTGATCAAAGCGTCCAAAATCACAGCCTGTCCTTTGGCCGAACAGATCTTAGCACTTTTTTTCTGTAAAAGATCCGCTTTCTGATACCCCTTTTCCAAAAGATGCTCTCTGACCGCCAGAGTCATTAATGCATCTCCCATCCACGCAAGACTTGTCGCGTTTTGCGTCACGATTTCCATTAGAGAATTCCCTTTTCCTGTAAGAGAGTACGATAGGTATCTGCCGATTCAAAATCTTTTGCCTGCACGGCTTTTCTCCATTGCGAATATGTCTGTTTATCTTCCTCACTCAAAACAACCTTATTTAATGTGATTCCTAAGACTTCCATCATTTTTTCCAGAGAATGGACCAATTTGGATATCTTATCTCCATCAAAAGGTTTTGTACGCAATGCCTGATTCAGTTTTTTGATCACTTCATGAACGACAGAAATCGCATTCGGTGTATTCAAATCATCATTCATAGCGTCCACAAAACTGGATAAGCTCTCTTCATCACAATCCGGACTTTCAGTAATCCCCTGAATCTGAAGTTGAACACAAGCTTGTTTATAAGCACTTTGAATCTTAGAAAGTTCTTTCTTTGAAGATTCAATGGCTTCCTCGCTTAAATTCAGCGGTGAACGATAATGAACAGAAATCATCATCCATCGAATCGTATTTCCGCCATGGGCTTTGATCAAATCACTGGCCCACCATACATTTCCCAGAGACTTTGACATCTTTTCGTTTTGAATATTGATCATCCCATTGTGTACCCACATATTGGCTAAGCGCGTCTGAGAACACATACGGCATTGTGCCATTTCGTTTTCATGATGCGGGAATTTAAGATCCAAACCTCCTCCGTGGATATCGATCAGCGAATTCTTAAAGACATCCATGATCATGACGACACATTCCGTATGCCATCCAGGACGGCCTTTCGACCATGGAGAATCCCATTTAATACCCTGTTCCGTTTCTTTCCACAGAGTAAAATCTAAAGGATTTTCCTTTTTTTCATTTTCATCGATCCGTGCACCCACCATAAGATCTTCCATTTTCTGATGCGATAATTCACCATAGGTGTAATCACTGGACACTCTAAAATACACATCACCGCCAACCTGATAGGCTGCCCCATTATCAATCAGCTTCTGAATGAAAGCGATGATCTGATCCATTGTCTCGGTAACACGGGGAGCTACATCCGGAAGATCGGCATTTAGATCTTTTCGAACCTGATTGTATGCTTCAATATATTGATCAGTAATTTCTTTTTCACTCACATTTTTTTCAATTGCGGTTTTAATGATTTTATCATCAACATCCGTATAGTTGCTGACGAACTTTACTTCATATCCTTGCATACGCAAAGCTTTCTTTAACGTATCAAAAACCACAATGGGCCGGGCATTGCCGACATGAGGTTCGTTATAAACCGTAGGCCCACAGACATACATTGAGACCTTTCCCGATTCAATCGGTTTTAATTCTTCAATCGACTGCGTATAACTGTTATATAGTTTCATATTCATCCTCTTTCTAAAAAAACATAGACATTGTCTATGTTTACTTGTCATTCGTTTCGAGTGATAAATCACGGAACTGTTCTAAAAGATCCTGATCAATTCCCTGATCTTTCAGCAGTTGGATGTAAGCTGCATCTAAATCATCAACATCTTTGGTCAATTCATCTCGATCTTCATCAACTAACCGCTGTTTAATAGCCATGATCTCACCTCTAGTGTCTTAAGAATACCTTAAAA